>DIYE01000131.1 GCA_002428885.1 Alphaproteobacteria bacterium UBA6062 | reverse complement strand
CCTGTCTGTCGTGGCTGGAGAGACGGTGGGTATTGTCGGACCGTCCGGGTCGGGCAAGTCCACCCTGATGTCCATTATGGCCGGTCTGGAAAAGCCGACCGAAGGGCAGGTTATGCTCGCCGGAAACCGGCTTGATCAGATGAGTGAGGACGAACTCGCGGCTTTCCGCCGGGATAATATCGGGATTGTTTTTCAGTCTTTTCACCTGGTGCCGACCATGACAGCCCTCGAAAATGTGGCTATCCCGCTGGAACTGGCGGGACGGGCGGACGCCTTTGAGGTTGGATTAGAAAAACTGACCCAGGTGGGGCTTGGTGACCGGGCGACCCACTACCCGGCGCAGCTTTCCGGCGGTGAGCAACAACGTGTTGCCCTGGCCCGGGCGGTTTGTACGGAACCTAAAATCCTGCTGGCCGACGAGCCGACCGGTAATCTGGACGGCAAGACCGGCGACTTGATTGTCGACCTGATATTTGAGCTGCATGACGCCCATGATACGACCCTGATTCTGATCACCCACGATGATGAATTGGCTGCCAAATGTGATCGTGTCATCCGGGTGGAAGATGGTCGTGTGAAAGAGATTGAAGAAGTTCGGCAAGCCGTTATGGAGGGCCAGTAGACGTGTCAGCAAGGGGCGCTTCAGAAACTTACGCGCTGGCTGTTCGCTATGCCTGGCGTGAACTCCGGGGAGGCCTGAAGGGCTTTCGTATTTTTATTGCCTGTCTGGTGCTCGGAGTGGCGGCTATTGCCGGTGTGGGAACGCTTTCCAGTTCCATTGCGGAAGGTCTGCGGTCAAACGGGCAACTGATCCTCGGGGGTGATGTGGATGTGCGCCTCACCTCCCGACCTGCCACAGAACCGGAGGAAGCCTGGCTAAAGGATCAGGGTGAGGTCAGCGAAATTCAGATTTTGCGGGCCATGGTCCGGGCCGTCTCCAATGACAAACGGCTGCTGAGCGAACTGAAAGCTGTTGATGATCTATATCCGCTTTATGGAAACCTCACTCTGGGTGAGGCGGTTGAAAATACCGCAGGCAAGGATCATCAGGATCTTCTGGCTTCCAGTGACGGTCAATATGGAGCGCTTGTCGAAGGAACATTGCTGGACCGGCTTTCGGTAAAGACCGGCGATATCCTTCAGATAGGCACTCTGCCTGTGGTGATCCGTGCCGTTATCCTGAGAGAACCGGATAAGGCCAGCCAGGGGATGAGCCTGGGGCCGCGCGTGATTATTTCAGGCGACGCGCTTAAGAAAACCGGCCTGATCCAGCCGGGTAGTCTTGTTCGCTATCATTACCGGCTTGATCTCAAGGAGGACAGTGACATTGCCTCCTTCCGGGAGCTTGCAAAAACCGATTTGCCCGATGCCGGGTGGCGCATCACGGATTCCTCCAATGGAGCACCCGGTGTCCGGCGCTTCGTCGAGCGAGTTGCCATGTTCCTCACTCTTGTCGGTCTCACGGCCCTGATTGTCGGCGGGGTAGGGGTCGGCAACGCTATTCGGGCTTATCTTGATGGTAAAATTGAAACCATAGCGACTCTGAAATGCCTCGGCGCCAGCAGCAGCTTTATTTTCCGGGTTCACTATCTGCAGGTTATGGCTCTGGCGCTGGTCGGATCGGTTGCCGGTCTTGTCCTGGGGTTTGGCGGGGCTCTCCTTTCATCACAGTTTCTGGCAACGGCTTTACCGGTTCCGGCAATTGTAACCTTTCAGGCGGGCCCTCTTCTGCTGGCGACAGCCTATGGTCTTCTGACGGCAACGCTCTTTGCCATCTGGCCGCTGGCCCGGGCCCGGGAAACGCCGGCAGCTTCCCTGTTCCGGGATGTGGTTGCAAGAAGGCGCTGGCCGCGCCCGGTTTATCTGGTGCTGATTGCCCTGACATTTATCACGCTTGTTGCCCTGGCCATTCTGACGGTTGAAGAGCAGATTTTCGCTGTTGGGTTTGTCATTGCGGCCTCTGCCATTTTCCTGATCCTTATGGGGGTTGGTTCTTTGGTCCAGATGGTTGCTCGTCATGTGCCGCGGTCCCGTATCCCCACCCTGCGCCTTGCTATCGCCAACCTGCATCGGCCAGGTTCTGCGACTGCCAGTGTGATCCTGTCCATGGGGCTTGGACTCACCCTCTTTGTGACGGTTGCCCTGATTGAAGGAAATCTGCGGGAACAGGTGCAGGATCAACTGCCGGAAAATGCCCCGGCCTTCTTCTTTATCGATATCCAGAACAGTCAGCTTGATCAGTTCGTTTCCGCGGCTGAAGGGATCGAAGGGGTCAGCGATGTCAATTACGTGCCAAATCTCAGGGGACGGATTGTCAAGGTCAACGGTGTCCCGGCCTCCCAGGTTCAGGTTGCCAGTGACGTAAAATGGGTGTTACGCGGCGACAGGGGACTTACTTATTCGAAAGAGGTTCCAGCCAACGCGACCCTTGTGGAAGGGGAATGGTGGCCCGAAGATTATCAGGGCAAGCCGCTGATCAGTATGGATCAGGAAGCCGCTGTCGGTATGGGGATCGGTATCGGCGATTCTCTGACTGTTAATGTGATGGGTCGTGAAATCACGGCGGAAATTGCCAACTTGCGGGAAATAGACTGGAGTACCCTGGCTATCAATTTTGTTTTGGTTTTTGACCAGAATACACTTGCCGCCGCCCCCCACAGCCTACTTGCTACGGCGAAGGCGCAGGATGAGGCGGAAGCGAGCCTGTTTCGGGCAATCACCACCAATTTCCCGAATATTTCAGTTGTGCGGATGAAAGAGGCTCTCCAGGCCATCTCCCGTATTCTTGAACAGCTATCGTCTGCCGTGACGGCAACGGCCTCTATTACGCTGGTCGCTGGCGTTCTTGTTCTTGCGGGCGCTTTTGCCGCCGGACATCGCAAGCGGGTTTATGATGCGGTGATCCTGAAAGTTCTGGGGGCAACCCGGCGGGACATCTTCAAAACCTTCCTGCTGGAGTATGCACTCCTCGGCTTTGTGACATCAGTGATTGCCGCTGCCGCCGGTTACACGGCCGCGTATATGGTGATTACGGATATTCTGGAAGCGAAATGGATCAATTTGCCCTGGACAGTGGCTGGAACGATTGTGATCAGTGTTGGTGTTACGGTCCTGTTTGGACTTCTGGGTTCCTGGCGTGCCCTTGGTGAGAAGGCGGCTCCTATCCTGAGATCAGATTAATGTATCGATTTTCCTTGAAATTTTTGAGTTCTCCTCCAATATTTAGAACAAATCTAATTCCTTAGAGGGTAAGGACATATGGCAACCGATTATTCCAGACTGAATACCGGCCATGTCAGTGCGGCTGACAAGGCTGTTCTTGATGAAGGTCTCCGCAGCTATATGCTGAAGGTCTATAACTACGTGGCTTCCGGCCTGGCATTGAGCGGCGCGGCAGCGGCTTTCACAGCTTCAACACCGGCCTTGTATAACGCCGTGTTTGGCACCCCGCTACAGTGGGTTGTCATGCTGGCACCGCTTGGCCTGCTGTTTGTTATGGGACGTGGCAGCGTTCAGACAACCAAGATCCTATATTGGGTCATGGTGGCAACCTTTGGCGTTTCCATTTCCTATATTTTCCATGTCTATACAGCGGAAAGTGTGGTTCGGGTCTTCTTTATCACGGCAGTGACCTTCGGCGCGATGAGCCTTTACGGCTATACGACCAAGCGGGATCTGTCCGGCATGGGCTCTTTCCTGATCATGGGACTGTTCGGTATTATCATCGCATCTGTGGTGAATATTTTCCTGGCTTCATCCATGCTGCAGTTTGTGGTTTCCGTACTGGGTGTTCTGATCTTTACCGGTCTGACAGCCTTTGATACGCAGCGGATCAAGTCCGAATATTATCACGGTCACGATCAAGAACTGCAGGAAAAAGGTGCCATCATGGGTGCTGTCTCCCTGTATCTGAACTTCCTGAACCTGTTTATGATGCTGCTCAGCCTGCTGGGTAACCGCGAATAGGAACAGCAAAATATCCTTTGAAAAGCCCGGCCTTGAGCCGGGCTTTTTTGTTGTCAAAATCAGCGATTGTCGGCATTTGATTTTTGGCTTGGCAGTCTATGCGAAGATGTTAAAATAGTTTGAAAGCAAACATACTACTGAACTGGAAGCAGGGTTCCTATGCGTATTCTCATCGCGATGATGAAACATGAAACCAACACTTTCTCTCCCATTGTTGCGGATTGGAAGCGGTTTCAGGAGTGGGGAGCCCATCTGGGCGAAGATGCTCTGAAGGCTTATGAGGGCACGGCTATGCCCATGGGCGCTTATATCGAGCTTGCCCGGTCCGTTGGTGCCGAGATCGTAACGCCGGTTGCCGCGGAGGCCATGCCGGCCGGCCTGGTGACGGAAGATGCCTATAATCATCTGGTTGAGCCAATCCTTGAAGCAGTTCGCGAAGGCGTTGATGCCGCCATGCTTGACCTGCACGGTGCGATGGTATCGGAAGTGACGCCCGACGGTGAGGGAACACTGCTGGAGCGGATCCGGGAGATTGACCCTGATCTTCCCATTGCGGTGACCCTGGATCTGCATTGCAACCTGACGGATAAGATGGTCAGCAACTGCACGACATTGATCGGCTACAAGACCTATCCTCATGTGGATATGTATGAGATGGGCAGGCAGATCGGTCAGGCGCTGCTCGATAGCATGAGCGGTAAAATCAAGCCGGTTATGTCCTGGGGCAATGTGCCGGTTCTCAGCCAGACCTTGTGCCAGGGAACCGATGATGAACCGATGGCAACCCTGATCCGCCTGTGCCGTGAAGCCGAACAGGAAGACGGGGTTATTGCGGCGACCGCCTTTGGTGGCTTTGCGCTGGCGGATATGAAGGATTCCGGTAATTCCGTGATCATCGTGACGGATGGCGATCAGGCCCAGGCTGATGCCGTGCGGGACCGGATCCTCGCCAAGGCTTGGGAGCTGCGGGAGGACTTTATTTACAAGCATACACCGCTGGAAGAACGGGTGGCGGAAGCCAAAGCCATGACGGACGGTCCGATTATCCTTTTGGATCACGCTGATAACTGCGGTTCCGGTGCGACGCAGGATGTGATGACGGTGATCGCTGAAATTATGCGCCAGGGGCTCGAGGATGTGGCTGTTGGAGCTGTCTGGGACCCGAAAGCCGTGCAGGAAATGCAGAAAGCCGGTATCGGTAATGAGGTGACGCTGAAACTTGGCGGTAAAACGGATATGCCGTCTATCAATGAAGTCGGGGAGCCCCTTGAAATAACCGGTACCGTTAAGGTTTTGACCAATGGAGAATGGACGGTCCGCGGCCCCATGTATACGGGTGTTAAGGTCTTTATGGGACCAACCGCCGTCCTGGATACCGGCAAGATGGAAATTGTGATTGTCTCCAACCACCATGAGCCCTGGGATCAGGGGGTCTTTACGTCTGTTGGTATTCAGCCTGAGCATAAACGCTATGTGGTTCTGAAAAGCCGGATACACTACCGGGCCGGATTTGCACCCATTGCAAAAGCAACCTTGCGTTTGGACGGCAAGGGTGTCACAACATCCGATAATACGCTTCTGGACTATAAGAATGTCCGGCGGCCGATCTATCCGCTGGATCTGATAAACGAGGCATAGCCATGAAAGACGGATTTGGGAATATCGTAACAACGCATTCGGACAAATCCGTCGAGGCCATCGACCGCTTCTCAAACAGCCTGATCGGTTACGGGACTGATTTTGCCATCGCGTTCGAAGCGTCTGATGCAGATCCGGATTGTGCGGTTCTGGCGGCACTTGCTACCCAACTCGGCTTGTTCCTGGAAACGCCGGATCGCGGGCAGATTATCACCAAGTTCATGGATCGGGCCATCCAGGCGGCACCAAGGGCGACAGAGCGGGAACAGCTTTTTGTCGAGGCTATGAAATCCCATCGAGATTGCGACTTTGCAAGAGCCATAGCCTGTCATCAGAGGTTGGCGGAAGACTATCCGGAAGACTTGTTATCGGCCAAGATCGGGCAAACCCTGTATTTCAACCTCGGGGATGACGAAGGCATGCTCTGGTTGGCCGACCAGGTGATCGATACTCATCGGGACAGGGCCTATGCTCATGGCATGCGCGCCTTCGGGCTGGAGCAGATGAGCCGGCTTGAGGAAGCGGAAGAGGACGGTCGCCGGGCAACGGAAATGCAGCGTCATGAGCCGTGGGCTCATCATGCGGTAGCTCATGTTATGATCACGCAAGGGCGGCTGGAGGATGGTATCCGTTGGATGCGGGATCTGTCCGGAGAATGGGATGACTGCAATTCCTTCATGTATACCCATAACTGGTGGCATCTCGCGCTTTTTCATCTGGAGAAAGAAGAGTTTGAAGAGGCGCTCGCTCTCTATGACAATCACATCTGGGGGCGCGACAGAAGTTATAGCCAGGATCAGATCAACGCCATTTCCATGCTCTGGCGGCTGGAGCTTGCTGGCGTGGATGTCGGGGATCGCTGGCAGGATGTCGCGAAGCATGTGGCGGCGCGCAGTTTCGTGAATGACCAGCCCTTTCTGGATATGCACTATATCTTCGCACTGGTCCGGGGTGGCCGGCGGGATATTCTCGATGATCTTCTGGAGGGAATGCGTCTGATGGGCAAAACCGGTCCCGGCCTGACGCGGGAAGCCTGGTCACAGGTGGCTGTTCCGGCCGGTAACGCCTTTATTGCCTATGCAGACGGAGATTTCGAAACAGCAACTGATCTGTTGGGGCCGGCCCGGACACACATGCAGAAAATCGGCGGCAGTCATGCGCAGCGGGATTTATTCGAACAGGTCTGGATCCACAGTTTGCTTAAAGCCGGTGATTTTGATCAGGCAATGCCTCTTATTCAGGGACGCCTGGAGTTCAGGGAGCCGGTTCGGCTGGATCAGACATTGTTTGAAAAGGCAAAAATGGCCCAGGCGGCAACAGCCTGACCTGAGAATAAACGGCTATTCGACAGTCTCGAAGCGTTTGCGGTCAAACACTTTCAGAACCTGGGACAGGGACTTTCCCCGTTTTAGAACCCGCCCGTTCTGCCCGCGTACGGAATAGGCACCCTGCTTTTGGGCCAGTTTGGGTTCCTTTAAAATTCGGTAGACAGGTTTTTCCGTCGTTCGGTGAAAAATCGCGAAGGTGCAACTATGTTTGTCCTGCCCGATGGCATAATCACGCCATTCCGCCTTGGCGACCATCTGTCCGTATATCTGGAGAATTTGTCCGAGCTCTTGCCGGTTGAAGAAAACAGGAGGTGGTGTCAATCCCGGCCTGGCAGATTTGGCCGACCGGGCCAGGTAGTGATCGTCGAAACTTAAAACCTCGCTCATGTCACCTCCTATATCATCCACTGATGATTTTTTCCCATTAACACGATCCCGTCAAGTATTGTGACCTGAATTGGGGGATATAGTATTATATAGGTATCAGAGTATTGCTTCATAAGGAGTGGCATAAAATGGTGGAAAAAATCATCAAAACTGATGCGGAATGGCGTGAGCAGCTTTCGTCGGAACAATATAAAGTCACCCGTAAAAAAGGAACCGAGCGAGCTTTTACGGGGGTGTACCACGATAACAAGACATCAGGGACGTATGCCTGCATCTGCTGCAATGAGCCGCTTTTTTCATCAAAAACCAAATTCGATTCCGGAACCGGATGGCCGAGCTTCTTTAAACCCCTCAATGATGACATGGTTGGTGAAGTAGAGGATCGCAGCTTCTTTATGCGGCGGACCGAAGTCATCTGCAACCGCTGTGACGCGCATCTGGGTCACGTCTTCCCGGATGGCCCGGAACCAACCGGCTTGCGCTACTGTCTGAATTCAGCCGCGCTGGATTTCAAGAAGGATGAGGATTAGATCCAGATTATCGGACCTGGTGGCGACCTGTGCCAGGTTGAGGGACGGCGTTCAGCAGGGTTTGGGTATAGGGATGGGTTGCGTTGGCGAAGATATCCTCTGTTCGTCCCTTTTCCACGATCGATCCCTTATACATGACGGCGACTTCGTCACAGAGATATTCCACAACCGCCAGATCATGGCTGATAAACATATAGGTCACCCCGTGGCTTTCCTGCAGGTCCCGCAGAAGGTTAAGGACCTGGGCCTGTACGGACACATCCAGGGCTGAAACCGGTTCATCCGCGACAATCAGCGCCGGTCGGGTGATCAGGGCACGGGCGATCGCAATACGCTGTCGCTGACCACCCGAAAACTCATGAGGGTATTTTTGGATGTCTGTTGGCTTAAGCCCAACGGAGTCGAGGACTTCGGCAACCCGTTCTGCTGTTTCGGATTTCGTCAGAGGTTCCAGAGCGGCGAGCGGTTCGGCAACGATCCGTCCGACCGTATGGTGAGGATCGAGAGAGCCGTAGGGGTCCTGAAAGACCATCTGGAAGTCTTTGCGAAGGGGGCGAATTTCATCGAAGCTTTTTCCGACGACCTCGTTCCCGAGGATTTTCACAGATCCTGAATCTGTATCCTCCAGTGCCATGACATTGCGGGCCAGCGTGGATTTTCCACAGCCGCTTTCCCCGACAATACCGAAGCTTTGGCCTTCTTCTATCTTGAAGCTGACGCCGTTCAGGGCATGAACAAAGCGTGGTTTTGCAAACAGACTTTCTTTGGGGAGAGGATAGTGCCGGACAAGATTGTTGACCTCAAGAACGGTTCTCGTCATGAATAAAGTTCCCCGTTTCTGGTGTCTTTGGCCTGCTCCAGATTGTGACAGATCACTGTATGGCCGTTGCCAAGATCGGAAAGGCCCGGCATTGTTTCCCGGCATCCGCCGGAGGCCAGTGGGCAACGGTCTGTGAAGGTACAACCCTGTGGCAGGTTAATAAGGTCGGGAACCGTTCCCGGAATGGTCGTTAATCGTTTTTTCCGGCCCATACCCAGTTTTGGCATGGCGGCAAACAGTCCTTGCGTATAGGGATGGGTGAGTTCGCTAAAAATATGATCCGTCTCGCCGCTTTCTACAATCGTTCCACCATACATCACCATAACTTTCTGGGTGTTTTCCGCAATAACCCCGAGGTCGTGGGAAATCAGGATGAGGGCCATTCCCTCTTCGGTGACCAGAGAGTGAATGAGATCGAGGATCTGGGCCTGAATGGTGACATCAAGAGCCGTCGTCGGTTCATCTGCGATCAGGATATCGGGAGAACAGGACAGCGCGAGGGCAATCATCACCCGTTGGCGCTGTCCGCCTGAAAGTTGGTGGGGGTGATTGTAGACCCGTTCCGACGGATTGGGGATGCCCACCCGATCCAACAGACGCACGGCCTCATCATACGCTTCGGATTTGCTGAGACCCCGGTGCAGCCGCAGCGGTTCCATAATCTGACGTCCCACCGTATAAACCGGATTAAGGGAGGTCATGGGCTCCTGAAAAATCATGGCCATCCGGTTGCCGCGGATCTTGCACATATCCTTTTCGGTTTTTGTCAGAAGATCCTCACCGGAGAGAAGGATCTCTCCTGTTGTTTGGGCATTCTCCGGTAATAGTCCCATCAGGGCCAGCGCGGTCATGGATTTTCCGCAGCCACTTTCCCCGACAATGCCGAGGGTTTCCCCTTTTTCCATGGTGATATTCAGATTTCGCACCGCTCGCGCCGGACCCATGGCGGTTTGCAGGGAAATATCGAGATTTTTGATATCCAGAAGAGTCATCATCAACGTTTCCTGCTGAGCCGCGGATCCAGAACATCCCTGAGACCGTCTCCGAGGAGGTTGAGGCCGAATACGGCAATGGCGATAACACCGCCGGGATAGACGGCCTGCATAGGTTGGAGGAACATCAAAGTCTGTGCTTCATTGAGCATCCGGCCCCAGGATGGGTGAGGCGGCTGCGTCCCCAGTCCGAGATAAGAGAGGGCTGCTTCGGCCAGAATGGCAATGGCGAATTGAATGGTGGCCTGCACAATAATAATCGACAGAATATTGGGCAGGACATGCTCTATGGTAATCCTGAATTTGCCTTTGCCGGAGGCGCGGGCCGCC
>DIYE01000253.1 GCA_002428885.1 Alphaproteobacteria bacterium UBA6062 | reverse complement strand
ATTAAACAGAATGCCAACCGGGCGGCAGGCCTCGTTCGTCAGTTGCTGGCCTTCTCCCGTCAGCAGACACTACGCCCGAAAGTTACAGATCTGACCGAAGTCTTGGCGGAACTTTCCAATCTGCTGCGCCGCCTGATCGGTGAGGCCATTGAGCTGGAGATTAAACACGCCCGCGACCTTTGGCTGGTCAAAGTGGATCAGAGCCAGTTTGAACAGGTGGTTATTAATCTGGCCGTAAATGCCCGGGATGCCATGTCCGGCGAAGGCAAGCTTAGCTTCAAGACGGAAAATTATGTTGTGCGCGACCGGGGACGGGATGCTCATGAGCTGGTTCCACCGGGTGAATATATTAAGATCAGCGTGACGGATACCGGCACGGGCATATCGGAAGATGTGATTGAAAAGATCTTTGATCCGTTTTTTACCACGAAGAAAGTTGGTGAAGGGACGGGGCTCGGCCTGAGTACTGTTTACGGTATCATCAAACAGACGGGTGGTTTCATTTTCGCAGAAAATAATGAAGGATCAGGTATTACTTTCAATATCTATCTGCCTAAACATATTGAAGCTGTTCAGACAGTGGATGCAGGTGCGGAAAGCCCGCAGAAGGTTCACAAGGATCTATCCGGTGTTGGAACGGTCCTCCTGGTTGAGGATGAAGATCCTGTCAGGTTGTTTGCTTCCCGTGCGCTACAGAATAAAGGCTATGAAGTCCTGCAGGCGGATTGCGGCGAAACGGCGCTGGAAGTCTTTGAAAGTCACGAAGGGTCTATTGATCTGCTGATTACCGATGTGGTTATGCCCAGTATGGACGGTCCGACCCTGGTCAAGCATGTGACAAAACAGACGCCTGATATGAAGGTGATCTTTATCTCCGGCTATGCGGAAGATGCGTTCCGCAAGGATCTGGATTTCGATATCAACAAGATCGAGTTTCTGCCGAAGCCTTTTTCATTGAAGGAAATTGCGGAAAAAGTGAAGGATGTGATGTCACAGGAATCTGCAAGTTAGAGATACAAACTCATATGCAGATACCCGTCTTAATGCTGATTGATAATGTGATGTTACACGTTGAACACTCTGCGGGAGGGGGCTAATGTCTAGTATGATAACAGGTAAGTGTTATTGTGGGGCAATCACTTTTTATGGGGAAGAAGAACCACAAACAGTTGCTTATTGTCACTGTGTGGATTGTCGTCGGGCTACCGGCGGCCCTGTTGCTGCTTTCGCCGCCTTTGGAGAGGGGAAAATTGTCTTCGAACCTGAAGAAGGAAAACGCGTTAGTATAAACGAAGGAGTCGTAAGAACTTTCTGTGAAAACTGTGGTTCTTCTCTGACAGGGCGTTACGATTACCTGCCGAACCAGATATATGTTTCAATAGGCATTATTGATCAGGCGGACGAGTTGATGCCAGAGGTGCATGCTCATGCGGCAGAACGCTTAAGGTGGCTTCACATTGACGACGATCTTGAGCGTTCTGAAGCAACAGCAACCCGCAAATTGAACGCTGTTTCCGATAATCTGTGATTTTAGGACTGTTTACCAGTGATTGTGCGCAGGAGCGCTTTCCAGTCCGGTGACTGATTTCCAGCTTTGTTAATGGCCTGGGCACCAAAATACAGATTTGTCAGGATAATCGATTGCTGTTTAAGCAGATCCTCTGAGGCTGCGGGTGCTTCCTGTCCATCTGTAAGAGCAACATAAATGGCTTCCTGCATGCTGGCGCACATTTTGGCAGTCAGTTGTGCAACGGCTGCATCCGTCGGGCCTAACTCAACCATCGCATTGCAGACCAGGCAACCGCGTCTGTTCTCGCGGGAGGCACGATCATTGACACCTTCTTCAAACAGTTTCAGGAGCCGTGAATATCCGCTTTCCTCTGATGGTTCCGTTAGCAAGGCGACTGTGCTGCCTATATAGATCTGATCATAATACTTAAGGGCTTCTATATAGGCTGACCTTTTGTCACCAAAGGCTTTATAGAAAGAACCGCGGGTCAGCTCCATGGCATCGAGCAGGTCCGGTAGATTCGTTGCGCCATATCCGTTTTCCCAGAAAATCTCCATGGCGCCTTCTATTGCTTTGTCGGGATCAAATTCTCTTGGGCGCGCCATTTTCTCCTCTCTTGCTATTCCGATCACGAAGTGTTCACAGAGTTGTGTTTTGTACCAATTGGTTCCTAATTATATATCTCAAAGTGTCTCTTGGCAAGTGTCCCTCAAAAGAGAATGCCGAAAGAAGTTCGAATAACCCTATGAAAAGGCGAGATAATATCGCCGTATCAGGAGATAGAAAATGCGTAAGCTACTGACATCTACTCTGGCAGGAATTGCCCTCTCAACAGCTATCTTTACGTCTGCACTTGCCGCTGGTGTTGATGTGAATGCAACAACAACAGGCCTTGCCATGCGGGGTTTTGATCCGGTTTCCTATTTCAAGGGCGGTGAACCTACTGTTGGTTCTCTCGACCACACCTCTGTTTATAACGGTGCGACTTACCGTTTTGCTTCTGCCGCCAATAAAAAGACTTTTGATGAAAATCCAGCTGGCTATGCCCCGGCTTACGGCGGATACTGCGCTTTTGGTACAGCCATGGGCTTTAAATTCGACGGTGATCCGAAGATCTGGAAAATTGTTGATAACAAGCTTTACCTGAACTTGTCCTCTGGTGTTCAGAAGCGTTGGGAAGGCGATGTACCGGGCTTTATCAGCCAAGCAAACGTGAACTGGAAGGATATCAAAGACAAAAGCCCTGACGATCTCAGAAACTGAGTTTTTTAATACCTTCACGATAATATCAACTATATTTGATGTTGGCGTGGGATGACAGAATGATTTCTCACGCCAATTATGCACATGTTACGAGTTGAAAAAGCAAGGAACATATTATGTCTTCAAAGGTTATTACATCTCTCGCCCTGGCTGGTGCTGTTGCCACTGCCGCCGCTGCAACAGCTTTAACCGCTGGTACTGCGAATGCGGCCGGTAAGGAAAAATGTTACGGTGTATCTCTAGCCGGTGAAAATGATTGTGCAGCCGGACCGGGAACTTCCTGTGCTGGTACATCAAAAGTTGATTATCAGGGCAATGCCTGGACACTTGTGCCGAAAGGAACCTGTGCCAGCATTGAGCTTCCGAAAATGGCTGACGGTTCAGCTCGTACAGGATCTTTGAAAGCTCTGGAACGCGATCTGCCGACCTCCTGATGAGTAACGGAAGGGGCGCTTGGTCTCCGCGCCTCTTCCGCTCTTTAACCCAGGTTTTTGCAGGATAGCCATTATGCCCAAAAATGCCGATTTACCCCCTCGCGCGGGAGCCGGTTTTAAGCCGGCACATTTTGAAGATATCCTGTCTGCGAATTTGGAAAACGCCTGGTTTGAAATCCATGCAGAAAATTACATGGGAGCCGGGGGACCTTTTCATAGAATTCTAGAACGATTGAGAGAAGATTTTGCTCTTTCCGTGCATGGAGTAGGTCTCTCAATTGGTGCGGCCGGGCCTCTTGATAAAGATCACTTGGAACGCCTTAAATATCTTTGTCACAGATATCAGCCGGAAGCTTTCTCAGAACATCTGGCCTGGAGTAGCCACAGTTCAGGGTTTCTGAATGATCTGCTGCCACTCCCTTATACCGAAGAAACGCTGGATACCGTTTGCAGTCATATTCTGCAGGTCCAGGATGTTCTTGGCAGACCAATGCTTCTGGAAAATCCGTCTTCCTATTTGTCTTTCGCGGAAAGCACCATTCCGGAGACGGAGTTCCTGAGTGAGATCACAAAGCGTACTGGCTGTGGATTATTGCTGGATGTCAATAATGTCTATGTTTCAGCCACGAATCTGAATTTTGATCCCGATGATTATCTCTCTGCCTTTCCGTTCGATGAGGTTGCCGAAATTCATCTTGCCGGACATGCGACAGAGGAAATCGAGGGAGAAGATATCCTGCTGATAGATGCGCATGATCGTCCGGTATCGGATCCGGTCTGGGCCCTTTATGAAACCGTTATCCGGCGTACGGGTCCTTTGCCGACCCTGATTGAATGGGATACGGATATTCCCGATTGGTCGGTTTTGCGGCAAGATATGGACCGGGCTAATACCGTTCTGGAAAAAGCGCACTCTTATAGGGAGACGGCAAATGTCGCTTGAAACGCTTCAAAATGACTTTACGCTGGCGCTTCTGGACCCTGAACGGGATATTCCATCGGGTCTTGTGGGGAGTGAACAGATCACTGCAAAACGGCGTTTTGCGGTCTACAGAAATAATGTTGTTTCCAGCCTGGTTGAAGCCCTCAAAACAGCTTTTCCTGTTGTCGCAAAAATTGTCGGCGAGGAGTTTTTTGAGGCCATGGCAGGCATTTATGTACGGAACTACCCACCGTCATCGCCGATTATGATGCTATATGGAGAGAGTTTTCCGGACTTCCTGTCTGGATTCGGACCGGTTGCCGAACTTGCCTATTTGCCTGATGTCGCACGGTTTGAGCAGATCCGCCGGGAGGTTTATCATGCTGCGGATGCCGAGGCGCTTCCTCCTGACTTCCTCGCGCGCGTACCGGAGGAAAAACTGGCGAACCTTGTCTTCACGTTTCATCCTGCTTCGGCTGTCGCTACTTTTGAGTATCCAGCGCTTAGTCTCTGGGAATGGAATATGGCGGGAGATAACGGACCTGCGCCCGATTTCCCGCGGCAGGGTGAAGACGTTCTTTTTTACCGGGAAGCAGCAGGAACAGGCGCTCGACGGTTGTCACCGGGGGGATCTCTGTTTTTGACCGAACTGGCACAAGGGAATTCCTTTGGAGCCGCTGCCGAAACAGCAACGGCGGTTTCAGAATTTGATTTATCGGATACGATCGCCGCTCTTCTGGAAGCTCGGCTGGTTGTTGCCATCACTTAAAGGAACTATGGATATGCTTACATTGATCGATCGCGCTGTGAGTTTGCATAACGGAATTTTTGAACGGATCGAAGGTGGATTGTCAGGCTGGTTCCCCGGGTTGCTTGCAAGGCTTATCTTCGCGAGTGTTTTGCTGGCTTTTTTCTGGAAATCAGCAGCGACAAAAGTTGGTGAGGGGATTTTCTCTCCCTCCGATGGTGCCTATGCCCAGATCTTTCCAAAGACATTGGAAGCGTTGGAATATGACACTGCCGGTTTTTCTTTCTTCCACACATTGATTGTGTTGCTGGGCACCTACGCTGAGTTCATTCTGCCTTTGCTTATTTTAATTGGATTAATGACCCGGCTGGCATCTCTTGGCATGATCGGTTTTATCATTGTGATGAGTATCGTCGATGTGTTCGGTCACGGAATGGATGCCAAGACAGCAGGTAGTCTTTTCGACCGTTTTCAGGATGGCATTATTGCCGACCAGCGTCTTCTTTGGGTTTTCCCGCTTGTATACTTGATTGTAAAAGGAGCCGGCTTTATTTCTGTTGATGCGCTGGTTGCTCAGTTCCGTAAAAATGGAGCTATGGCAACGCAATCCTGATCAGGAATGGTCTCCTTAAAGATGTCTGTCACTTTTTTGTGAACGACTTTGGATATTACCTCGACACAGAGATGAGAGTTTCAATTCTGTGCCGAGGTATTCATGCGAAAAACAAATGTGTTCAGTAAACGGCTGTCATTGGCGGCAGTCGCTGCAATGTCGGTATCGCTTCTATCTGCGGACCTGGTGTTTGCGACGGGTTCCAATCTTCCTTATGTGGAAAAGGTCGACCTTAATCTGGGAAATCCACAAGCTATCCTTGGACTTAAAAACGAGTCAACCAGCGGTAAACTCAGCGATTTCAAACTAGAGATTATTAATTCCCATATCACTTTTGCAGGCTTGTCCGGAAAACTGGTTTGTGGTGACCATGGGCAAGTGAAGCACGGCGATCCGACCCGTCCATCAAAACCGAACGGGAAACCTAAATTGACCTATGGTTTTGTAAACAAGAATGTCAATGCACCGATTTACTCGGTCGATCAGTCGGAATTCATGCTTGATATCTATGAGCGGAAAGGCGCTGCTAAATGGAAAGGGCATAAAAAAACCGCGGACGGAAACGGACCCTACAATTTTAATATCCCGGTTTCCAAGTTGAAGCAGCCGGGGAAAGAAACTTCCCTGGATGCAATTCAGTATTTTAACAATCGGCTGCAGGAGCATATGGACGGCGGCGGAAGTAAGATGGAATTTCTGAGGAGTGATCAAGCCTTTGTTATTCCAGCTTTTTTGACCTTGCAGGCGGAATGCTGGTCAGGCCAGGGGCATGTGGCCTATGACGTGAAGCAGGTTTCCGTTCTTCTCAGATATACCGGTGATAAGAGCCTGAAATATACTCCAGCGGTTGAGCTTGGCGGAAACAATACGGCTCAACAACCGTTCCTGGTCACGGATGCCAAGATCGCGGTAACGCCCGCACAGTCTACAGGGCAATGCCCGCGAACAATTCCAGCTAACGCTGATATCGCGTTTAATCACAGTTCTCCCACGAAACGCACTATACAAGTGCGTTTTCTGGAAGACGGTCAGCCCGTCAGTAGTTGGAAACACCTGTCTTTCAAAAATAAGGACACACTGTCTTTGAACCATATGATCTCCGTAAAGGCTGAAAAGAAAGCAGCATCTGTAACGCCGCTGGCCAAATTGGCACAGCCAAAGGGGCAGGCAGGTGTGTTGACACAACCGGATACGATCAAACAGAAATCAACGGTCGGGATCGAAGTGAAGGGCGAAGCAGGCTCTTATAAGATGGCTGTTGCTCACTATGTGGCTAACTGCACGCCTGTAAAAAAGATGACACCGGTCCTTGCGGTGATAGGCAAGCCTGACCTGACATCACGGGAAGGGATGGTTATTGGTCATAAAACCTCAAGCTGGGGTGGTCACCTTCATCTGCAGAAGATGGACTTTACGGCTGTTACGCCCCTTGGATGTCGGGCCCGGTTCGCCTATGATGTGGTCAATATCGGCAAGGCAGATGCTGCCGGTTTCAAGAGCCGCTTGCGCCGAAGTGGACAAAGTACACACCTGAAAGCGGGAATGATGTTGCCCGAAAACAAGGCGATGAAGGTGAGCGGTAATCTTTTGCTGCCTGCAGGAAGCTACCCGCTGACAGTGTCAATTGATGATGGAAAAACTGTTGTGGAAACAAAGGAAAATAACAACATTTTCAAAATCATGGTTTCCGTTCCGAAAGAGTGCGGAGGCGGGTACTCTCGTCCGCAGTAATATCATGGACCGTTTAGGGTTGAGAAATTCTCAGGAAAATGAAGTTCCCCCGAAAGTTAGATGCTGACTTTCAGGGGAACTTTAGAATAAACGAAGTGGCAATCAACCGACAGAGGGCGGTCACAATCCTGAGGAAATCCAGCTCCCTCCTAACGGCGGCGGGGGAGACAAATCCGGCCCTACCAGTCGTCTTCGCCCAGGATCACAACACATTTACCGTCAACTGTCCTGTTGATGACCGCATCCATAGCTTCATGGAACTGATCCAGGCGGAACCGGGCACCGATTTGCGGGCGTAATTTTCCGGCGTTATATAGATCAACCACACCGGTGACCATTTCGTCCACGTCATTCACGAAATCCGCCCGTTTGGTACCGGGTGACCAGCCGTAATAGTGGCCAAGATTAAAACCCATGGCAGATGCATTTTTAAGAAGCAGCCGATTGATGGCAATCTCGGGAATTGTGCCGCAGGCATATCCGATGGTCAGAAGTCGTCCTTCCCAGGCAAGGGTCCTGATGGACTGGTGTGTTACATCGCCGCCAATGCTGTCATAGACCACATTCACACCTTTACCCTGGGTGAGCTCCATGGTGACTTCCCGGAAATCCTGTTCCCGATGATTGATCACATGATCCGCACCGTGCAGACGGGCTGCTTCACAGTGTTTTTCGCCGCCCGCAACGGCAATAACCGTAGCGCCGAGTGCCTTGCCGATCTCAACCGCTGCCGTTCCGACGGCACCGGCAGCTCCGTGAACCAGAAGTGTTTCCCCAGCTTGCAGGCAGGCTCGCCTTACCAGTGCCCCGTAAGAGGTCGTGTAGGACAGGACCATCATGGCTGCTTCCGCCGGGTCCAGATCTGCCGGGATTTTATGGCAACACAGCTCATCCACCAGGCTATATCCCGCACAGCCGCCGCCATCCGCATTGACCATGACCGTATCGCCGACTTTCACCCGGCTGACATCTGCCCCGACCGCATGGACAATACCTGAAAATTCCGGGCAGGGCGTGAAGGGGAGGGGTGGTTTGCGTTGATATTTTCCCGCAACGACAAGAGAAGCCGCGAAGCTGATCCCTGCTGCCAAATTCTTGACAACAACCTCACCGGGACCTGGGGTTGGTATCGGTCGTTCCTCAAGGGCTGCTTTTTCGTGATAATGGCCGAATTCATGGACGACAATGGCTCGCATTTCCCTCTCCTTATAGCCGGGTGGCACAGAGTATTTTTCCGGCGAGTATAACTTGAGGATGTCGGCTGGCAATGAAAAGATTGCCAGCCACAATGAGTTTGCAGCTTTGGGGGCGGCTTCTAGAGATTGAAAACCTTCTTCGCTGTACCGGACAGAAAGTCCTGCTGTTGCTCTTCGGATAGCCCCAGCGCGGATAGACCGGCCAGGCATTTGGCAGGCGAGATCATCGGCCAGTTCGTGCCAAACATAACGCGGTTGCGGCCAATCCCTTTCATATAGGCTACGAAATCGTCTGGTAACCGGTGCAGGGCATAAGCTGATGTATCAATGTAGAAATTCGGGAACTTTACGGTGAGGGAAATCAATTCATTGATCCAGGGAAAGCCCACATGTCCGCCGACAACCACCAGTTCCGGAAAATCAAGCAGGACGTCTTCCAGGTAAGGAATAGGGCGCCCGGTTTCGGAGCGTTTCAGGGGACCTGTATGGCCGATCTGGGTACAGAAAGGAACGCCTAGTTCCACACAGGCTGCATAAATTGGATAGTAGCGGCGGTCGTTTGGAGGAAGGTCCCATAACCATGGAACAACCCGAACACCGACAAAACGTTTGCCATCGACCCAACGCTTGATCTCCCTTACGGCTTCCATAGGGTTGGAGAGATCCGCGGATGCAAGGCCCTTGAAACGATCGGGCGCCGTTTCGATCTGTGCATTCACTTCCTCATTGGTAATCAGATCTCCGGCCGGACCATACCAGGCGCTCAGCAATGTGATATCGACATTAGCTTCGTCCATTGCCTGCAGGGTTTCTTCCGGGGAGGTGCCGGGACGCTTGCCTTCGATGCTGTTCCAGCGGTTTAACGTCGCGAGCCAACTGGCGCTTGCCATTCTTTCTGTTGTTGATTGTGCCCATACATCAATGATCTTCATACCGTCCTCCATCTATATTATTTCACTAGTATAATAATTTGACAGAAAGATAATCACAAGAAATAATTTCACCAGTGAAGTTATTCTGCTATCACTGTGAACCTTTTCAAGAGGAGGACTGGATGTCAGCGGCGACAAAACACAAGATCTACTTCCATCTTCAGGTTGCAGCGCATCAGATCAAGAAAAAGGCGGATGAAGAGCTTGGCAAAGCTGCCAGACTGACAACGGCCCAATCGGCTATCCTGACCATTGTGGCCAGTGAAGGACCTGTTTCCCAGGGAGTGGTCGCGGGAAAACTGAGGCAGAATGATTCTGCCATGACAGCGATGGTCGCCCGCCTTTTGAAACTCGGGTTTATCACGCGGGAGAGAAGCAAAGAGGATGGGAGAATATCCTTGCTGACCCTCACAGAAGAGGGGAAGGAGGCGCGCGCTTGCGGACGCAAGGCTTTTAACAGAATTAACGGAACCCTTGATAATATGATCAGCGACGAGGAAATGGCTGTCTTTGCAAAAGTTCTGGATAAGATATCGTCCGCTTTCTAAAGAGTGGCCTGTCAAGGAATTGTGACTGGCGGATGTGGAAAGCCTTCCTACATGACAACCATGTCCTATTAAGGGAGTAGTTTTATGAAAGCACTCTTTATTCTCTCCATGATCGTTCTTCTCGGGGCCTGTACCACCACAGGGTCCCAGCGGGATTATAACTATCGCACCGTTCATCATGGGGATTTTGCAAAGCCCTGATAAATAAGGAAGCCCTGATTTTGTCATTGGATTGCCAAATGTGCCTGATAGACTTCTATTAGGGATCACCAGATCGGGTTTTTGGCAGAATGACATTCAGACTGACGTTGCTTCGGCATGCTAAATCAAGCTGGGATGATATCAGCCTTCGGGATTTTGACAGACCGCTTGCACCGCGGGGCATCAAGGCTGCTCCTAAAATCGGCAAGTATATGGCAGAGAACGATATCTTGCCGGATCATGTCTGGTGTTCTTCGGCCCGGCGGACGACAGAAACCTTTGCCAGGATCCAGTCGGTTTTGCCGGTTACTCCTGATGTTCGCTATGACGATATGATTTACTCGGCCGGTACGGCGAGC
>DIYE01000252.1:18529-23070 GCA_002428885.1 Alphaproteobacteria bacterium UBA6062 | reverse complement strand
GTTGTTTATTATCGGGCTCGGCCTCATTGTCATGCTGGCCCTTGGATTTATCCTTTCAAGAACCCAGATCGGTGCGATGATCCGGGCTGGTGTCGATAATGATGAGATGGCCGCCTGCCTCGGTATTCATGTGGAGAGATTGTTCTTCCTGGTTTTCTGTTTTGGCTGTGCACTTGCCGGTCTCGCCGGGGCGGTTGCGGCCCCTGTCTTATCCGTCACACCTGATATGGGAATCGAGATCCTCATCCCCACCCTGATTGTTGTGGTCATTGGCGGGCTCGGCAGTCTCAAAGGTGCAGTCGCCGGTTCTCTTCTTGTTGGCTTTATCCAGACATTCGGAGCCGTCATTGCCCCGGAAGTTGCTTCCATTATTGTTTATGTTCTGCTGGCGGGCATTCTGGTTCTTCGTCCCGCCGGTCTGTTTCCGGCGAAAGCGTAAGTCATGTTTTATCAAACGAAAACAAAAAGCGCAGCGTTAGCCTTTCTGGTTATATCCGGGATTATTTATGCCATTTTCACCGGTTATTTCGGTCGAGAGATGGTCATCGAAGCAGCGATCCTTGCCATCCTCGCCATGAGCCTGGATATGGTTGCCGGCTATGGCGGCATGGTCTCTCTCTGCCACGGAGCCATCTTCGGACTGGGAGCCTATATCTTCGGCATATTGACCGCCATGCTTGGCCTGTCTCCCTTTCTGGCTCTACCGATCGCCATATCAGTTACGGCCCTGTTCGGCTTTGCCGTCGGTGGCGTAACCTCCAAGACATCGGGGATCTTTTTTATCATGACCACCCTTGCCTTTGGCCAGATGGTCTATGTGATCATCTTTGATGCCCGCTCCCTCGGCGGTGATGACGGCATGTCCGGTATCCCCCGAATGGATCTGTCCTTGATCGGGCTTGATATGAATGACAGCCTTACATTCGGGATTTTTGTTATCCTGGCTGCAGCGCTGGTCTATTTACTGATCGCTGCCATCCTGAGAGCCGGATTTGGCCGCTCCCTGGTGGGCCTTCGGTCCAATGAGACACGAATGCGAGCCCTGGGTATGGCGATCTGGAAATACAAGGCAACATCCTTTGCCATATCCGGTGGCATTGCCGGGCTTGCCGGTGCGCTTGCCGCGCAGCATACCATGTTTATCTCCCCTTCCATGCTGGTCTGGACGGTTTCCGGTGAAGCCCTGGTTGTTGTTATCCTGGGTGGTCTTGGAACTTTGATCGGGCCGGCCTTTGGCGCTGTTCTCTTTGTCTTTCTCAAGCATGAGGTCAGTGAATTTACCAACTACTGGCATCTGATTGTCGGAACTGTTCTGATTATCACTGTCGTCATGGGTAACAAGGGCATATATGGGCAGTTGGAACATATGATCGACAACTGGCTTCACAAAAAACAAGGACGTATCTCTCTCGCAAAGGAGGATAACCATGCTTGAAGCATTGGGCCTCTGTAAGACTTTTGGCGCGTTGAGAGTAACAAATGATGTCTCTTTCTCGCTGGAAAAAGGCGAACGGCGGGTTATCCTTGGTCCGAACGGCGCAGGTAAAACAACTCTCTTCAATCTTCTTGTTGGCGAGCTTGAACCAACAGCAGGAACGGTTCAATTAAACGGCGACGACGTTACCCGGGCTGGCGTGGAAGCACGTGCCCAGATGGGCCTCGCCCGCAGTTATCAGAAAAACAATCTCTTCGATCAACTGACGGTCAGGGAGAATCTGGCCTTGGCCGTAGCGACAGCCACCGGTAAATCTGCCTGGTTTCGCAAAGATACCCTGAAGGATGCCGAGATTAATCGCATTATTGTGGATGTTGCTGCTCAGGTCGCCTTGTCGGACCATCTGGACTTGGCCGTAGAATCCGCTCCTTACGGGGTTCGGCGACAGTTGGAAGTCGGGCTGGCCCTTGCAACCGGTCCCTCCGTCCTTCTGATGGATGAGCCGACCTCCGGTGTCGGGCCGGAGATGATCAAAGCTTTTCATACCCTTCTTAAAACCCTACCGGAAAACCTGACGATGTTGATTATCGAACATGATATGGATCTGGCGCTTGATGTTGCCGACCGGGTAACGGTTCTGAATTATGGGGAAGTCGTTTTCGAAGGTACGCCGGATGAAACCAGATCGAGCCCGCTGGTTGAAGAAATCTATCTTGGAGGATGGGATAGCCATGCTTGATGTAAGCAACCTTCATACCGGATATGGCGAAACCCGCATCATCCGGGATCTGAGCTTCAAAGCCGAAGCCGGCAAGGTTTTCGCGCTATTGGGCCGTAACGGTGCCGGCAAAACAACAACCCTAAAAGCCATCATGGGCCTTCTGCCGGTCTTTGAAGGCAAAATCCGGATCGATAACCGGGAAAGCAGCGGTCTGCCGCCTTACAAGATGGCGGCAGGCGGTATTGCTTATGTCCCGGAGACCAGGGATATTTTTCCCTCTCTCACGGTTCGGGAAAATCTGGAACTGGCTGCCCGACTGACACCGAACTCCGGTGCGGCCTGGACCATGGAACGGGTCCTGGAATTTTTCCCTCGCCTTCATGAGCGTCTGTCAAATGGCGGCAACCAGCTTTCCGGCGGTGAACAGCAAATGCTGGCCATTGCCCGCGCCCTGCTGATGAACCCGAAATTACTGATCCTGGATGAACCGACCGAGGGCCTTGCCCCCATTATTGTCCGGCAGATCCATGATAAATTGCAGGAACTGAAGCAGGAAGGGCTTACTCTTCTGCTGGTCGAGCAGAATTTCGGCTTTGCGACAAGCCTCGCCGATCAGGTTGCCATCATCGGCAAAGGGCAGGTTGTCTGGTCCGGAAGTTCTGAGGAAATCCGTGCCGATAAAGAAACCCAACATACCTGGCTCGGGGTTTGATATGACAAGAGCCTGTTGAAATCGGTTAAACATCATGCAACCATGGAAGTGAATAGTTCCGGAACAAGGACAGAGACATGACGGATCACCTGACTGCCGATATCCACAAGCGCCTGGTCCTGAGTAAAACCCTTGGCATTGAGGCTCTTTCCCTGACCCGGAAAAAGCTGTCTTTTCTCTTGAATACTCGGAAGAGCTCATTGACGGCTTCGGCCTCATTAGCAGCGAAACTTTGCGGATCTTACGGGGACAGCCGTGGCATCAATGAACCTTCCTGAAGGCAGTGCCGGGACTGATACCATTGGTTCAGAAAACAGACTTATGGGCTCGGTAAAAGTCGGCGCCATCGTTGCAACAGCAACGCCTGTAAGCATTACGGATTCCGTCATTACCGTTGAAACGCAAATCCGAAAGGGGGAGAAGCTCGTTGCGAAAGTTACTCAGACACAGAAGGTCTTAAGAAGCCACGGCTGACTTTCGATCCAAACAAATGAACAGATGCCATGGCATACCGATAACACGTTGGACATCCCTATTCCATCCTTCTGGCGTCAGCGCAGTGATAACTTTATTTCCCGGATAGTCTCTATATCCGACCTCCCAAAAATGCCCCATTTCTTTATATCGCTGCTCAGGAATTGGAGTAGGTCGAAATCGTGGTATAGAGAGTTGGCCGGTAAATCGAAACCGAAAGACCTTAAGATCAAAGGAAAGAAATCTTCGCTGATCCGGAACTGATATAATGATCTGTTTTCTTGCTATTCTTGAAATTTCCCCGACAGCTTTTGGCACATCAGAGAATGGGATGTGCTCCAGTACCTGGCAGCAAAAAACAATATCATAACTCCCGTCTTCAAACGGCATTGCCCTAACATCCCCCACATGAGAAGGGCCGAGATCGTCAGCAACATCCAATGTATCAATGGAATACCCCATATCGGCAAGCGTTGCCGACACAAAGCCATCCCCTTTACCAATCAGCAGCACGGACGCCGGAGCTGGTACTTTCAATGTATTCAATTGATGTTGATAGGAGAACAAGCGGCAAAAGTCTTCCCCCAGATAGCTATAATTATAATGCCCCGCTTCAGGTGTATGTGAATTCATGTTTTCCCCTCCCAAAAGCAACATCCCAATAATTATACCATCGTGAAAAAGAAACGATACTCAATCCTGAAAAATCCAGGTCATTTGATGCTCATGAGTAATAGAGTCAGCTTCACAAATATTATAGCCTTAGCCGGTTACCAACCGATGGTCCCTCACCTGGACGATCCGGTCCATGCGCTTGGCGAGGTCGGTGTTATGGGTAGCCACCAGGGCGGCGACGTTTCTTTTTCGTAAGAGATCAACAAAATTTCCAAACACCATATCGGACGTCTGCTCATCCAGGTTACCAGTTGGCTCATCCGCCAGCAGGAGGGAGGGCTGATTGGCGAGCGAGCGTGCAATGGCGACGCGCTGCTGTTCACCGCCGGACAGTTTGGCAGGGCGATGGCTCAACCGATGTTCCAATCCCATCAATGTCAGCAATTCTGTCGCCTGAGCTTTAGCTTTTGACTTGGCGGTCCCTGAGATCAGATTGGGCATCATGACATTTTCAAGGGCAGAGAATTCGGGGAGCAAATGGTGGAACTGATAGACAAATCCGATTTCGTCCCGGCGCATTTCCG
>DIYE01000252.1:4196-18459 GCA_002428885.1 Alphaproteobacteria bacterium UBA6062 | reverse complement strand
CGCATTTCCGTTCGGCGGCGATCCGATGATTTAGTGCAATCGACACCGTTAATCGTAACCTTGCCGGATGTGGGAGGCTCCAGCAATCCCGCAATTTGCAGAAGGGTCGACTTGCCGGCCCCGGACTGACCCAATAGAGCTACGATCTCACCAGGCTTTAGCTGTAAATCAATCTCCACCAGCACATGCAGTTCTTCACCGCCCTGTTTGAAGACGCGTCCTACATTATCAAGCTTCAAGACCGCATCATTCATAACGAAGCGCCTCCACCGGATCCAGGCGAGCTGCCCGCCAGGACGGGTAAATGGTCGCCGCGAGAGAGATAATCAGGGCCATAATGACAACTGTCGTTACTTCTGCCGGGTCCACCTTAGCCGGGAGATTGGACAGGAAGTAAATTTCCGCTGCGAACAGTTCTGCGCCGGTCAGGCCTTCAATCAGGTTCTTGATCTCATTAATATTGGCGCAAAAACCAAGCCCGAGCAAAAAGCCGAACAGGGTTCCAACAACGCCGACGCTGGCGCCCGCGATAAAGAAAACCCGCATGATCATGCCGCGCGTCGCTCCCATGGTCCGAAGGATCGCCACATCTCTGCCCTTGTCTTTAACCAGCATGATCAGGCTGGAAATAATATTGAAGGCCGCCACCAGGATAATCAGGGTCAGGATCAGGAACATGACGTTCCGTTCCACTTCAAGCGCATTAAAGAAACTCGCCCTTGATTGCTGCCAGTCATAGATATAAGCGCGAATATTCACCGCATTAATAATATCGGAGCGAATGGCAAGGGCCCGGTCCGGATCGGTCGCAAAGACCTCAAGAGAGGTCACGCCCTTTCCGTGCTTGAAGTATTTTTGCGCAGCGGCCAGGGACATAAAAATATAGCCGCTGTCATATTCATACATGCCCGTATTAAAGAGCGCCCCTACGGTATATGTCTTCACCCTCGGGAAGGTTCCGAAAGCCGTTGAACTGCCTTTCGGAGACAGGATCTTCACTTTGTCACCAGCCCTCACCCCCAAAGACCGGGCGAAGCGGTGTCCCAACAAGATGGCATTGCCCTTGTCAAAGCCCTCTAAAGACCCGGCAACAATATTGGAAGACAGAAGGGTCAGTTCCCGGAGCTGATCCGGTGACATGCCGCGTACAAGGGCGCCACTCGCCTGCTTACCTGCGGTTGCCATCACCTGCCCTTGAATGAGCGGCGTGACGCGCACTACATCTTTCAGGGCTGATAGCCTCTCCACCAGTGGATCATAATCCGTCAGAAGACCGTTTTCCACAGCCTTGATTTCATAATGGCCGTTCATGCCGAGAATACGATCCAGAAGATCCGCCCGGAACCCGTTCATCACGGACATGACAATGATCAGGGTTGCAACCCCGAGACCGATCCCGAGAAAGGAAAACAGCGCGATAACGGAGATAAACCCCTCTTGACGACGGGCCCGCAGGTAACGGATCGCCATTGTCCATTCAAATCGGGAAAACACGTGCCTCAGCCCACCAGACGGTTCAGGGCTTCTTCAGGGCTAATCTCTTCCTTCGCCCCGGTCGCCCGGTTTTTAAATTCGACCACACCTGATTTCAGGCCACGAGGACCAATCGTCACCTGCCAGGGAAGGCCGATCAGATCCATTTTCGCAAACTTGCCTCCCGCCCGATCGGACGTGTCATCATAGAGAACCTCTACGTCTGCGGCCTGCAATTTGGCATAGAACTCATCGCAGGCTGTATCACAGTCCGCATCACCGGTTTTCAGGTTAATCAAGCCAACCTTGAACGGTGCAACCTCTTCTGGCCAGATAATGCCGTTTTCATCGTGGCTTGCCTCAATAATACCGCCTGCCAAACGAGATACGCCGATACCGTAGGACCCCATGGAAACCGTTACATCCTTACCATCGGGTCCGGCAACCGTAGCTCCGAACGGTGCTGAGTATTTGTCCCCGAAATGGAAGATATGACCGACCTCGATCCCGCGGCGAGAAATCAGATCTCCCTCCGCGACATCACAATTATCGGCATCATGCATATCATCAGCAGCCGCATAATAGCTGGTCCACTCGTCCACAATGGCCTGCAACTCTTCCGGTGTCTGTTCTCCATCTACCGGGGTTGCCAGATTGAGGATATCCTTGTGATAGAAAACTTCACTCTCACCGGTATCCGCCAAAACGATAAATTCATGGGAGAGATCCCCACCAATCGGACCGGTTTCCGCACGCAACGGAATGGCCTGCAAACCAAGGCGGGCATAGGTTTTGAGATAGGCAACGAACATCCGGTTATAGGCGACTTTCGCGCCTTCATAATCCATATCGAAGGAATAGGCATCCTTCATCAGGAATTCCCGTCCCCGCATCACACCAAAGCGTGGCCGAACCTCATCCCGGAACTTCCACTGGATATGGTAGAGGTTCAGCGGCAAATCCTTATAGCTCCTGACGTGAGAGCGGAAAATATCTGTTACCTGCTCCTCATTGGTCGGGCCATACAGCATTCCCCGATCATGGCGGTCGGTGATCCGCAGCATTTCCTTGCCGTAATCATCATAACGACCGGATTCCTGCCAAAGCTCGGCCGGCTGGATGGTCGGCATCAGGATCTCATGGGCGCCCGCCTTATTCTGCTCTTCCCGTACGACCTGTTCGATCTTCTTCAGAACCCGGTGTCCGAGCGGCAACCAGGAATAAATACCGGCGGAGGACTGCTGGATCATTCCGGCGCGCAACATCAGGCGATGCGACACAATCTGCGCTTCTTTCGGATCTTCTTTCAGGGTGGGCATGAAATAGCGGGAAAGACGCATGGAGTCCTCTGTCTGTTCTTGCTGATTAGATGGTACACAACTTGCCTGAAAATAAGGCGTTTTTCAGACTTTTAAAGGGATTTGGCGAGATTGCAAGATATAAGCTCAGAAAGCCTATTGCTTATACTGCTTACGACACTCTTCCGCTATGGCATGCATTGCCGGATCAGACAGTTCCTGGCCGTTAAAAAGCAACTTGCCCGAATTAATGTGGTAATCAATTTTTCCAACCTGAACATCTGCGTTCTTCAGCAGATCCGGCGGTTGATTGCCGGGCGCATACAGGTCCTGAAGAGGTAGAGAAAGATCGATGGTGATGGTATCGGGAAGCTTCAGGCGATTATCCTGAAGATCCGCCGGCGCAACGGGTCTGCCACGGACGTCAACACCTGGTTTATAGGTCACATCATCTCGCGCGATATGCTTCTGGATACGCTCGCAGTTCTTTTCGCTTACTGTGATTTTTACTGAAGGGGATTCCACCGCATAGGCAGATCCACTGACTGTCAAAATCGCTAGTAAAGCTGGTTTTATCGCCTGCATTTCTATTCCTTGAGAAGGTGCTCTCTAATCTCCCTGACAATCGGCTTAGCGCCTTCAATGCTTAAATGATCGTCATCCGTATAAAGAACTTTGCCATTCCGCACCACATCACATTTTTCTGAATCACACAATATGTTCTGAGGATGAACAACGGTAACGCCTTCAAGTTGTTCTACTTTTTCAAGTGCCGATAAAACCTGTTTTTGTCGAACCTCATAGTCCTTCCGAGATGTTTCGGGAAGATGGCCAATTCCACTTAGATATCTGACCAAGGTATCTGGAACGTGATACTCAATTTCAGGAACAGAGCCAACGACCAAAACCCTGGTACCATGCTTCTTTAACTCTTTCACCGTTCTCAGGAGAGCATTCTCAAACGGGAAAAGAACACCATCAGCCCGCATATCAAAAATCTTATGAGGGCGTCCACCGTCTCCCGGCGATCTGACGTCTGATGCCAAATTAGCCCATCGGCCAGCTAGAATGACAGTGTCGATTGCCTCTTGATTGAGAAAATTGATCACCTGGTTTACAAACGTCGGGCATAAAAGTCTGTTTTTACGACGCGTTGTCTTTACATCCTGAAAAGGCGGACAATCAGGCATACCGGTAGAATAAATGAGAAATTTATCGTCTTCATATAATCGAGACATTGCCTTAACCAGCATCCCGGAATGTGAGTCTCCCCAGAAAAGTACCTTTCTCCCTTTAGCATTTCCCCGCCCGCAAACGCCGTATTTTTTTGGTAAACTGTCACCAAATGGATGCCTTTCAATACAGGATCCTGCTCCTTGAGAAAGTTCTTGCTCTACTTCCTTTAAAACAGCGAGAGATCCTGCTGTCATCCGTCGCTGTAATCCTTCGGTTACTGTTACAACCATGCCAGAGGTGATCAATATCGACAAAGCAACTGTCAGTCCCATAGCTAGTTTTCGAAATGAAATAAGCTGACTGGACAACAATTTGCGTTCCAGGAAATGCCACGATAATGCTGCCCAAAGAAAACTAAAAGCAAATATCAGTATCTGCTCGGTCATCTCCAACGGCCTGGATAAATATAGGCGTACAAAAACAATAACTGGCCAATGTATCAGATACAAAGAATAGGAAATTCGGCCGATATATCTAAGTGGCATGGCGCCAAGAGATTTACCAATCAATGTACCTTTGCATTGCCCGCTCCAGATCAGAAAAGCAGAACCTGCAACTGGTAATAAGGCTGTTTCACCAGGAAATCTTGTTCTGTCATCAATGCCGAAAACAGATAACAACAGAAGCCCAACCCCGACAGCAGATAATAGATTACCTTTGATATCCGAGAGTTCCTGATCTCTACCATACAAGGCAATCAGTCCTCCAATTCCCAATTCCCAGAAGCGGGCCATTGGCATAAAAAAGGCATTCACTTCATTATATCTAACCATCACCAGGTTGTAGGCAAATGAAGAGACAGTAATCAATAAAACCACCCGACGGGGCGAGAACCTTAAGAAAGACCAGCATGCCAAAAGGAGGAGTGGAACCAGAATATAAAACTGCTCCTCAATCCCAAGCGACCAGGCATGTAAGAAAGGCTTCTGATGCGCCGCATCAGCAAAGTAACCGGATCTGTCATAAAAGTAGAAATTAGCGCCAAAAACCAGTGTTGCGAAAGCGCTTCCCGAAAATTCCTTATATTCCCGAGGTCCCAAGACAAAAAAACCGGCTATAAAAGTAAATAACATAACAGCCAGTAGGGCCGGAATAATCCGTCGGATACGCTTTTCAAAAAAAATGGCTAATGAAAAATTTCCCGCTTGCAGGGCATCTGCTACCCTAGGAATAATCAGGTAACCGGAAATGACAAAGAAAACATCAACTCCAACAAATCCGCCGCTGAAAGATGTAAATCCCAAGTGGAATGCGAGAATAACCAGTGCAGAAATAGCTCGCAATCCATCAATATCTGGACGATATTCCTGTTGTTTCACGAAAATTAACCTCAGATCAGTTTTTCAACGCCAGGGCTTTGAGAAACAATCGCCCGGTAATCAATCCAGTCAAACTCGATCGACGCCCAGAAAATTCCAAAGAGGATTGCTGTCACAACCGTCGTGATGGCAAATTTCTTCCAGATCTGCGGCTGAACCGGCGCACTTTCTACCGTTCCCGGCTCAATCTCGGTATTTTCATCTTCAAGCTGGGAGCGAACACCCCAGGGCAGGACCATGAACAATACCACAATCCATGTTATAGAATAGACAACCAAACCGCCGACGAATGTCATGAACCGATCCTTTTCCGGTGTTTTTTGCTAGACTTGTTCGAGTTCGACCAGAGTACCGTTAAAATCCTTGGGATGCAGGAACAGGACCGGTTTTTTATGAGCGCCGATTTTAGGTTCTCCGCTTCCCAGAATGCGGGCGCCCTCTTCAACAAGCTTGTCCCGTGCGGCAAGGATATCATCTACTTCATAGCAGACATGATGTATACCGCCTGATGCGTTTTTAGACAGGAATCCGGCAATCGGTGAATCATCTCCGAGCGGATAAAGCAGTTCGATTTTCGTATTATCAAGCTCGACAAAGACTACAGTAACCCCGTGATCCGGCTCCGCCTGCGGTTCTCCGACCTTTGCTCCCAGAACATCCCGATAGGTTTTTGCGGCTGCCTCCAGATCCGGAACAGCAATTGCAACATGGTTCAAGCGGCCAATCATAATCTTATCCTTTGCCCAATCTTCTTTTTTGGTCGTTTCTACACGTCTTCTTCGATCCGCACAACATACACATCCGTTATGGGGCGGCGACCGGCACTTTTCCGGAACACTCTGCGGATGGCCCGGCGAGCGCTTTCTTCCACTTCTTCATCCATCAGGCGATTACGCTTGGAAAGTTCATAATGCCGTTCCTTAATCTCCCGCCGCAGATCCTCCTGCAATGACGGGAACAAATCTTCATCAACGACTCCTCTTGTCCGCACCACCGGCTCTTCGGCAATCTGTCCCTTTTCATTAACGATCACAAGGGCGCTGGCCGTTCCATTAAAAACCATCCTGCGACGGGTTGATAGAAACTCTCCGTCCAGGGCAGTAAGTCCGCCGGCGTCAACAGCAAGCCTGCCGGCCGGAACAGTATCGATAATCTCGGTTTTCCCGGGGGCTAACTTCAAAAGATCACCATTGCGGATCTCGATCGCTTTTTCAGTGCCAAGGGAAAGAGCCAGTTCGCAATGAGCTTTAAGGTGTCGGGCTTCCCCATGGACCGGGATAGCAATACGCGGCTTAACGGTCTCATACATCCTGATCAACTCATCCTTTGCAGGGTGACCGGAAACATGCACAAATTCGTCAGCCTCCGTAATGACATGAATACCATTTTCCGTCAGTTGATTATGCAGGGCATACAGTGTTTTCTCATTCCCGGGAATAACCTTGGAGGAGAAGATAACCGTGTCTCCTTTATCGAGTGAAATATGCTGATGCTCATCCCGTGCGATCCGGGCCATAGCTCCCCTGGGCTCTCCCTGGCTGCCGGTGCAGAGCAGAAGGACATTTTCACGTGGCAAATAACCGGCATCCTTCTCACTCAGGAAGGAGGGAATATCCTGCAGGTAGCCCGCCCGCTTCGCGGCTTCCGTCATCCGGTGTAAAGAACGTCCGACCAAAACCACATGCCGTTGATGTTTCTCTGCAATGGCCGCAATTGTTTTAAGACGCGCAATATTGGAAGCGAAGGTTGTAACAGCAACCCGTCCCTCTTTCAGCGTTCCAAGAAGCGTGTCCAGACTGCTTTGCACATCGCCTTCTGATCCCGATGTTCCGCTTTTAAAAACATTGGTGGAATCGCAAACCATGGCAAGGACATCTCCGTCAGAGATATCACTCATCCGGTCCATATCGCTGGCGGGCCCTACAACGGGGTCAGGATCCAGTTTCCAGTCGCCACTATGCAGAACCTTCCCGTAAGGCGTGGTAATCATCAGCGCCTGCATTTCCGGAATGGAGTGGGTTAGATCCACAAAGTCCAGGTGAAAATCCTCCAGTTGCAAAGAGCTTCCCGGAGAAACCACATTAACCTCGACGAGATCGTCAATTCCCTCTTCCACAAGTTTGTGATGCAGGATCTCGGCCGTAAAGGGACTTGCATAAACCGGACACTGAAAATCCGGCCAAAGACGGGCAACGGCACCGACATGATCCTCATGAGCATGGGTAATGACAATCGCCAGCAAATCCTTCCGCCGCTCCGCGATCCAGGAAGCATCCGGAACGATAACATCAACTCCCGGTGCCCGCTCATCCGCAAAGGAAATACCACAGTCAATCATCAACCATTTGCCGTTACAGCAATAAAGGTTGAGGTTCATACCAATTTCACCGCTTCCTCCTAACGGAAGAAAGAGGAAGCTATCTTTAGAGGTCATCTGTTACTTTACCAACTCATTCAGGACGCACTCGTCTAGAGCATATTTTACGCAGGTTGACCCGTTTGACCGTTTTTCGGGTTTTCTGACCCGGCGTGTTTCGCGTGGTGGCCTTATCTGACCACAAGCGGAACACAACACCGTCAGGAAGCCCGGAAAAGCAGCCTTCGGTGGATCAAATCAGGTGGGTCAACCTGAGTAAAATATGCTCTAGCAGTAATTGCTATAAAGAGAAAGGAATATCCATAGAATATGCCGATATACTGATACAAAGCAACAGACTGACATCAGTACCTGGAGCCGTAAAATTCAGATTTCCAAACTTTTAAACCCCTTCACGTCTCACAATGCTGGAATGGTTGCCCTGTACCGGTCTCCACATAGGGTTTCAAACTGTCATCAAGAAAGAAATTCCACCCGGCCTCGCAGATTTCCCAACATTCCATACTCTCCTGAAGTCCTTCGTGAACAAAATCCAGGCGGGTTTTGGTTTCATCAATCGGTGTCAGGTTCCAATGGATATGTGTTCCAACCCATTCATCTTTTCGGCTCAGTTCGTCATTGGCGTGATGGTGTTTTAGTATTTCCCATTCGACACAACGATCCGGTATCAGTCGCGTAATTCTGATGTGATTATAGGTTTCTTCAAAATGAGTGACAAAGACCTTCCCTACCTCCGACGCGTCCTCTGAACCGGTTGTCCACCAATGAGTGACACCTTTGGTAAGTGCATCATAGATACGATTTGAGGATGCATTTATGTCAATTGTTTTCCTGTAATCATTCATGATCAGTCTCCCAAATATATTATATAACGCCCGCCAAAAGATCTCTCAGTTGAGCAAGCTTGACAGGCCACCCCTGTGATAAACTTTCCATATCGTCCGCTATTGTGGCGCCGGTATGCGTGAGGCTTAGCCTTGTCCCGCCTTCTACAGCCTGGAGTTCAAACCGAACCCGTGTCGGTTTTGGAATATCGGCGCTCTCCCATTGCCACTCCATTAGATTTGGCGGTTCAAGAGTTAGCACCACACATTTTGTAAAGCCTCGCCATTTATCAGTTGCATTTGCGCGTATGGTAAAATGATGGCCAACCAATGGACGAAAATCACAGGGCATCAACCACTCCGCAATCGCCTTGGGATCCGTGAGTGCTTGCCAAACAGTTTCCAGGGGTTTGGGATAAAACTCATCCAGATTTAGATTAAACGACTGCATCATTCAGAATCTTCCTCTTTATCCAAGTAGTTCCCCAGTGCATCAAGACGGTTTTGCCAGAATGGTCGATATGCAACGGTCCAATCATAAACTTCCTGCAAAGGTTCAAAACGCGTTCGATAATACCGCTGCCGACCGAGTGATTTTCTTTCGACCAAACCGACTTCGTGTAAAACGCTTAAATGCTGTGAAACAGCCGCATATGTTATGCCGAGTTCCTTGGCGCACTCCCCTACCGGTCTGGCTTTTTGAGCCAAAAACCCCAGGAGCGTGCGCCGATTGGCATCAGCGATAGCGTGAAATACATCGGATGTAGCTTTACGAGGCGGCATAATTGATGATATTTAGGTATATACTTAAATATTGTCAATCACGAATTCCTCTAACTCGATCCAGATTTGAAGAAATCTGTTAATTCAGGATCAGGAAATCGGGAAAAACATAGCCGTGGCTAAGATTCAACCAGGTCCGCAGGTCGGACGCCAGGGCTTCATCATCTGCATGAAAAATCCGATATTCATTGACATCGCTTTCCGCAAGAGCTTTGAAGATCCGCGCCAGGCCATGGGCCAGTGAATTATCGATCAGATAGGCGCCGCGATAATGTCCCTGTCCCGCCAGGCGGCTTGTCACCTTTCTGGATAGATCCCTGACTTCGTCACCCGTCAGGTCAATTGAGCAATTCCGGATATCGATCAGTCGGTTCAAATCCCAAACATAATCATCATCCGCAGAGATAGCTTTGTTTCCGTCAAGAACGACCTGGCGATCAAAAATCCCGTAATGTTTCACAAAGAAACAATAGGCTGATCGATCGATAGAATATTCAAATCCTGAATTCGTCACACGCTCGCTCGTGAAAAATCCCGCCTGAACAAGAGAATTGCACAAAAAATGAATATAAGCGATAAAAAATATATATCCAGCTCAACTCAATGTCAGGAAATCCGGAAAGACATAGTCTTTCGGCAGATCCAGCCATTTGCGAGCTTTGAACGGCGTTTCGGAATCGGTTGAATTGTAAATCTGATATTAGGCGTACCGAATTTTCGACAAGCTGTCAAAGACCCTGGCTAATCCGTGTGTCAGAAGATTGTCGACCAGGATAAGCTCCCGGTACCCACCTCTTTCTTCTTCCTGCAGGGCAACAGATTCGGTAAGTCTGCGAATATCGTCGCTATCGAGGCTGATCTCACAACTACTTGTATCAACAACTCTGTTCAGATTTCGCCTGTAATCTCTGTGTTCACTCACCGCGTTCCCACGTTGGAAGATGCTATCCAGATCCAAAAGACCGAAATGTCTTGCAAAGATGCAGTTGACGCTGAGATCTATTGAAAATTCGAAATGTGAATTTTTCATTCTGCGGAGCCGAGTTCTGGAGAGACAACGAACCTTTATAGTTTGACTAAATAGTCAAAAATATATGAACAAGACTCATAAAATATCGAATTACTTCAGCCTTTCAATAATATTAGGCTAGACATTCGTAAATACTGCCTGAGATCCTGCCCCTAGGATCTGTTTTTATAGAAAATCTCGACAAGGCCGGCCAGTGTCAGATCTTTGTCAATATGATCGATCATCTCTGTACCCTTCGCAAACAAGCTGGCCAGCCCACCCGTGGCCACAGTCTTGAGATCCTCGCCATATTCCTGTCGGATCCGCATGATCAATCCTTCGATCATGCTGACATACCCCCAGAAGATACCTGACTGCATACATTCCAGTGTGTTCTTGCCAATCACATGATGAGGCTTCTCGACCGCAATTCTAGGCAGTTTGGCGGCGGCGCTATGCAAAGCATCCAGGCTGAGGTTAACGCCGGGCGCAATAATACCGCCCGCATAGTTGCCGTCTCCGTCCACCACATCCAGGGTCGTTGCCGTCCCGAAATCAAGAACAATAACCGGTCCGCCATATTTTGAATGAGCCGCTACGGAATCAACAAGCCTGTCGGCGCCTGCTTCTTTCGGATTATCGATTTGCGGTGTCATGCCAAGAGTAACATTCGGCTCCCCGATCACCAGCGGTACACATCCAAAATACCGCTTACACATCCCCTTCAGATTAAACAAGGCCCCCGGAACCACAGTCCCGATAATAACATCCTTGATATCTAGAAGCTTCAGGCCATCCAGAGCCATGGCGTGACTGAGCCACACACCATATTCTTCCGCCGTCCGCGTTGAAGAGGTCGCAATCCGCCACTCATTGACGAGGCTTTTCCCGGAAAAGGCTGCGAACGTTATATTTGTGTTTCCCACATCGATTGCCAGCAACATCCCATCTCTCCTTCACACACCGGAAAAGAATACTTCCCCGGCATTGATCAGTCTCACTGACCCGTCATCCTGTTTTAGAACTAGGGCACCGTCCGGGTCCAGATCAGTAAATAGTCCGCCGAACTCCTCACCAGGCAGGCGGACTGTTATCCGCTCCCCGATCCCGCCTGCGGCTGCCAGCCAGGCCTGGCGGACCGGTTCAAACCCGTTTTCCTTCCATAGAGTATACAGATCCAGAAGATGAAAAGCATAACCTTCCAGCACCTTCTGTACATTTAAGGTCGCACCTTCATTCTTCAGAGACGTCGCTGGAAGCCCTTCCGTCTTTTTGGGGTAAGACGCAATATTAACGCCGGTACCGATGACCAGCCAATCCAGGCGCCCGCTTGCATCACTTTTACTTTCCAGCAAAATACCGGCCAGCTTCTTTCGGTTGATCAACAAATCATTTGGCCATTTCAGAGATGTTTTTCGATCCTCTGGTAAATGATCCACCAGTGCCCGGTGCAGCGCCACTGCCACCATAAAGGAAAGCTTTGCCCCTTCAGAAGCGGTGCAGTCAGGCCTTAAAAGGACAGAGCAATAGAGATTGCCACGCGGGCTCGTCCAGCCCCGCCCCCGGCGTCCGACGCCCTGCTCCTGGATCAGCGACCAGACGAGCTGTCCTTCCGCTGCGCCTTTATCAGCCAGCTCACGGGCATAAATATTGGTACTGCCAATGGTTTCAAAAGCAGACAGGGTGAAAAAGGGCGGCAGATCTATTCCACCCTCTGAAGACATCACTGGAACAAGGCTCCTGCTGCAGCGGCTGCACCGGAAAGCAAAGGAGCCGGATAAACGAAGAACAACAGCGTAAAGAAGCCGGATACGCTCATGACGATACCAAGCGTCCGGCCGACAGGCTCGAAACCTTCTTTTTCGTCATCGAAATACATGATCTTGACGATGCGGATATAATAGAAAGCACCGACAACAGAAGTCAGGAGACCAATAACAGCAAGCGCATAAAGTCCTTCATTGATGGCGGCGACGAAAACATAGAATTTGCCGAAGAAACCGGCGAGCGGCGGAATACCGGCAAGACTGAACATGAAGATCATCAGAACAAACGCCAGAAGCGGCCGGGATTTACCCAGACCGGCAAGCTCGGAAATATCTTCAACCATGCCGTTTTTCTGACGCATGGACAGAATGACAGCAAAGGTTCCAAGATTCATCACCACATAAATGGAAAGATAAACCAGGACACCGCGAACCCCCTCTTCCGTTCCGGCTGCCAGGCCGACAAGCGCATAACCGATATGGCCGATGGAAGAATACGCCATCAGGCGTTTGATGTTCCGCTGGTTGATCGCCGCAAAGGCACCAAGGATCATGGACAGAACAGAAACGACAACAATAATCTGCTGCCACTGATCCGTCATTTCACCGAACGGCGTGATAAAGGCCCTGAGAAACAGCGCCATGCCGGCGACTTTCGGAGCCGCAGCGAAGAAGGCTGTAACCGGCGTCGGAACGCCTTCATAGACGTCCGGCGTCCACATATGGAACGGCACGGCAGAAACCTTGAAAGCCAGGCCGGCAATCAGGAACACCAAACCAACGAGCAGGCCAAGGCTCGGCTCAACGGATTCGGTTTTCAGATGATCGGCAATCGCGGCGAAGTTTGTCGTACCGGAAAAGCCGTAAATCAGGGAACATCCGTAGAGCAGCATACCGGATGACAAGGCACCGAGAACAAAGTACTTAAGCCCCGCTTCCGTCGCCCGGATACTGTCCCGGCGGAAAGCTGCGGTTACATAAAGCGACAGGCTCATCAACTCGATCCCAAGATACAGGGACATCAGGTCATTCGCCGAGATCATGACCATCATACCAAGAGCGGCAATGACGATCAGGATCGGAAATTCAAACCGGTCCATTTTTTCGCGGGCATTGAAATCCATGCTCATGATAATGGCGACCGCTGACGCACCGAGCGCCAGAACCTTCATAAAGTCGCCAAAGGCATCAGCCCGGTAAAGATCACTCAGGCCCGTTCGGGTTTCTCCGCCTGCCAGCAAAACAAGCAGCGCTGCAAAAACCAGCGAGACCACCGCCAGCCAGGAAACAGGCCGGGTCGCCCCTTTTCCTTTGAACACGCCGAACATCAGCAAGGCCATAGACGCCAGGGCCAGGACAATTTCAGGAAGTGCGATTGAAAGTTCCATAATCAAACCCGTTTATTTCGCTGCCTGCAGGGCGGATTGAGCGGCTTCAAGCGCCATTTGATGCTGTTCCATCAGATTAAGGACAGAAGCATGCATGATATTCAAGAACGGCTCCGGATAGACGCCGATCCACATGGCGACAGCAATGAGCGGTGCAAAAATCAGCATTTCCCGCTTATTGACGTCGAGAATGTTTTTAAGGTCCTCTTTCACCAACTCACCGAAGACCACCCGGCGGTAAAGCCAGAGGCTGTAAGCCGCGCCCAGGATAACTCCCGTAGTCGCCAGGAAAGCTGTCCAGGTACTGACCTGATACGTACCAACCAGGATCAGGAATTCACCTACAAAGCCGCTGGTCCCCGGCAGACCAATGGTCGCCATAGTGAAAATCATGAAAATGACGGCATAACGCGGCATGCGATGGACAAGTCCGCCATAGCGGGCGATTTCCCTTGTATGGATCCGGTCATAAATAACACCAACGCAAAGGAATAGCGCGCCGGAGACGATACCGTGACTGATCATCTGAAGGATGCCGCCTTCAAGCCCCTGCTGGGTGAAGGTAAAGACACCGATCGTGATAAAGCCCATATGCGCAACCGAAGAATAAGCAATCAGCTTCTTCATATCCTTCTGCACCAGAGCCACCAGCGAAGTATAGATGATAGCCACGACACTCAGCCCAAAAACCATCGGCGCAAAATAGTCTGATGCTTCCGGGAACATCGGGATCGAGAAACGCAGGAAGCCATAGCCGCCCATTTTAAGCAACACACCCGCCAGGATAACC
>DIYE01000252.1:0-4127 GCA_002428885.1 Alphaproteobacteria bacterium UBA6062 | reverse complement strand
TAACCGAACCGGCCGTCGGTGCCTGAACGTGGGCGTCGGGCAGCCAGGTATGAACCGGCCACATGGGAACCTTGACGGCAAAGGAAGCAAAGAAAGCCAGCCATAACCAGGTTTGCAGGTTGCTGGCAAAATCCGTATTCATCAGGGTCGGGATATCCGTGGTCCCCGCGATGTAATACATGGTGATCATGGCCGCCAGCATGAGGACCGAACCGACCAGCGTATAGAGGAAGAACTTGAAACTGGCATAAACCCGGTTAGCACCGCCCCAGATCCCGATGATCAGGAACATCGGAATCAGGCCCGCTTCAAAGAACAGATAGAACAGAACCATATCCAGGGCACAGAAAACACCAATCATCAGCGTTTCCATAAACAGGAAGGCAATCATATATTCCCGGACCCGGGTATTGATCGCTTCCCAGCTGGCCAGGATACAGAGCGGCATCAGGAAAGTGGTCAGGATGATAAACAGCATGGAGATACCGTCGATCCCCATATGGTAGTTGATGCCACCACCGAGCCATTCTGCTTTTTCAACAAGCTGGAAACCTGCCTGCGACGGGTCAAAATAAACCCAGATCAGCAGGGATACAGCGAACGTCGCCAATGTGGTCCAGAGGGCCACATGTCGGGCGTTACGGTCAGCATCTTCCTTCTTGCCACCTGTGAGCAGGATCAGCAGGGCGCCGACAATCGGCATAAAGGTCACCAGGGATAATATATTCCAATCAGACATGACTTAGTGCCCACCAGCCAGGAAGAAGAAGGAAACAAAGGCCGCCACACCGATCAGCATTACAAAGGCATAGTGATAGACATAACCGCTCTGCAGGATCGAAGCCCGTTTAGCAAGATCGACAACCCGCGCAGCAACACCGTTGGGACCAAGTCCGTCGATAATCCGCCCATCACCAATGGTCCAGAATTTACTTCCGAGCCAACGGGCCGGTTTAATGAACACCAAGTCATAAAGCTCATCAAAATACCATTTGTTTAGCAGGAACTGGTACAGCGCAGAATGCGTCTTGGCGAGCTGAACCGGAATATCGGTTCGGCGGATATACATATTGAAAGCGACCAGGAAACCAACGGCACCTGCAGCGATCGGTAGGACAAACACCCAGGTTGGAGGATGACTGAACTCAGTCATTACAGTGGTTGCCTGTTCTCTCAACAGGATCGCATTGCCCCAGAATTCCTTGTAATTTTCGCCGACAAAGTCATTGAAGAAGAAGGCCCCTGCGCCGAGTGCACCAATCGCCAGAACGTATAGCGGAAAGAGCATGACGAACGGGCTCTCATGGATATGAGACATGACTTCCTTATCGGCCCGTGGTTCTCCATGGAAGGTCATGAAGGCCAGGCGCCAGGAATAGAAAGCCGTCAGAACGGCCGCACCGACACCGCACCAGAAGGCATAATCGCTGGCTCCTGTATTGGCTGCCCAGGCCGCTTCAATCACTGCATCTTTGGAGTAGAAACCGGACAGGAACGGAAAGCCTGTCAGGGCCAGTGTACCGATCAACATCATCAGCCAGGTGATCTTGATATGCGGGAACAGGCCGCCCATTTTGCGCATATCCTGCTCGTCGGAGACCGCATGGATGACAGATCCGGATCCCAGGAACAGCAGCGCTTTAAAGAAAGCGTGCGTAAACAGATGGAAAATGGCAACCGGATAAGCGCCAACACCAATGGCAAAGAACATATATCCGAGCTGCGAACAGGTGGAGTACGCGATCACTCGCTTGATATCATTCTGTACCAGGCCAACCGTCGCCGCGAAGAGCGCCGTTGACGCACCAATCACGGTTACAAACTCCAGGGCGACCGGCGAATATTCAAACAGATAAGAACAGCGCGCCACCATAAAGACACCGGCTGTCACCATCGTTGCCGCATGGATCAGGGCTGACACAGGTGTCGGACCTTCCATGGCATCCGGTAGCCAGGTATGCAGGCCGAGCTGCGCCGATTTACCCATGGCACCTAGGAACAGCAGCAGGCAGATCGTGGTGAGGATATCAACCTCATAACCCAGGAAGCTGAAGGTCTTGCCGACCTGATCCGGTACAGCGGCAAAAACCGTATCGAAGCTAATGGAATCAAATACCAGATAAATAGCCATAATGCCGAGGGCAAAACCAAAGTCGCCAACCCGATTGACGACAAAAGCTTTGATGGAAGCCGCATTGGCAGACGGTTTTTTGAACCAGAAGCCGATCAGCAGATAACTGGCGAGCCCCACGCCTTCCCAGCCGAAATACATCTGCAGGAAGTTATCAGATGTTACCAGCATCAGCATGGCGAAAGTAAAGAGGGACAGATACGCCATGAAACGCTGACGGTGCGGATCATGGGACATATAGCCGACAGAGTAGATGTGAACGAGCGCGGAAACCGTATTGACCACCACCAGCATAACCGCTGTCAGGGTATCAATCCGCAGGCTCCAGCTTACATCAAAATCTCCGGAAGCAATCCAGGTAAAAAGCTCAACCGTCGTTACTGCACCGCCAAAACCGACCTGGACAAAAGCAATCCAGGAGAGGATGGCGCTGATGCCAACAGCACCGCACGTAACGATCTGGCTTCCTCTCACGCCAATCTGGCGACCACCGAAACCGGCCAGCATCGCCGCGATCAGAGGAAGGAATACTATGAGGACGTACATCATGTAGCTTTAGCCTTTCATGTGATGGATGTCCTCAACCGCAATCGATCCGCGGTTTCGGAAGTAGACGACCAGGATAGCCAGTCCGATCGCTGCCTCACCGGCAGCAACCGTCAGGATAAACAGGGTAAAGACCTGTCCGACCATATCGCCAAGGAAAGAAGAGAAAGCAACCAGATTGATATTCACAGCCAGCAGCATCAGCTCGACCGACATCAGAATAACGATCACATTCTTTCGGTTCAGGAAAATCCCGAAGATACCGAGCGTCAGCAGGATCGCCGACACGGCCAGGTAATGGGCAAGTCCGATTTCCATATCCGCGTCTCCCCTCTACACGCCCTGGCCGGGTTCGACTTTACGAACCGCCATGGCTTCTTCAGGACGCCGGTAAACCTGTTCGGCAATAACCTGTTTCTTAACACCGGCCCGCTGGCGATGCGTAAGCACGATGGCCCCGATCATGGCAACCAGCAGGATCATGCCCGCCGCCTGGAACAGGTAAGCGTATTTTGTATAGATCAGCTGCCCCAGTTGCTCCGTGTTGGTGAATTCCGGATTAACGGCGACTTTTGCCGTTGTTTCAAGCTGCAATGCTTCCGGCGAAAGCGACCAGCCTCCGACCACCAGCAACAGTTCGACCAGCAGGATAAAGCCGATCAGGGCACCGATCGGCAGATACTGCAGAAAGCCCTGTCGCAACTCGGTGAAATTGATGTCGAGCATCATCACCACAAACAGGAACAGAACTGCTACGGCCCCCACATAGACAACCACAAGGATCATCGCCAGGAATTCTGCACCCAATAGAACAAACAGGGCGGCGGAGTTGAAAAATGCCAGAATAAGGAACAGAACCGAATGAACCGGGTTCCGGGCCGCGATCACCATAAAGGCGGAGGCGACGGTCATAATGGCAAAAAGATAGAAAGCAAGAGTAGCGATAATCATTACTTCCCTCTCCCCGTTGATGATGTCATCATTTTGATCACTGAAGTCACAGCGTCCATCCTACCTATCTGTATGGTGTATCGGCGTTCAGGTTCTGGGCGATTTCCTGTTCCCACCGATCTCCGTTGGCCAGCAATTTTGACTTGTCGTAGAAAAGTTCTTCCCGGGTTTCCGTTGCAAACTCGAAATTCGGGCCTTCGACAATGGCATCTACCGGACAGGCTTCCTGACAGAAACCGCAATAGATGCATTTTGTCATATCGATATCATAACGGGTTGTCCGGCGGCTGCCATCTTCGCGCGGTTCCGCGTCAATGGTAATGGCAAGGGCCGGACAGGCCGCTTCACACAGCTTACAGGCAATGCAACGCTCTTCTCCATTAGCATAACGGCGCAGCGCATGCTCTCCCCGGAAACGCGGGCTCAGCGGCCCCTTTTCATACGGGTAGTTGATGGTCGCCTTCGTCTTGAACATATAGCGAAAAGTGATCGCCAGTCC
>DIYE01000345.1 GCA_002428885.1 Alphaproteobacteria bacterium UBA6062 | reverse complement strand
TAAGGTTCGGATAGCGGAGCAGCAGGTGTCTGGCTCTTCTGAAGCTCTGAGCCGGGCTGTCGCACGGTATTTCTTCAAGCTTATGGCGTACAAAGATGAATATGAGGTCGCCCGGCTCTATACGGACGGCACTTTTGCAAAGAAAGTCGCTGAGCAGTTTGAAGGTGATTTCAAGCTCAAATTCCATCTTGCCCCGCCTGTCATGGCGAAAAAAGATGACGAAACCGGCCATTTGGTCAAACGGGAATTCGGTCCCTGGATGATGAAAGCCTTTGGCCTTCTCGCCAAATTTAAGTTCCTGCGTGGCTCGGTCCTGGATCCTTTTGGAAAAACCGAAGAGAGAAAATCTGAGGTTGCTCTCATTTCCGAATATGAAGCCACGGTGACCGAGCTGATAGCATCTCTGTCTGCTGACAGTCTGGCGCTGGCGGTGGAAATCGCTGAGGTGCCGGAGAATATCCGGGGCTTTGGTCATGTGAAGGAACGTCATCTTGAAACTGCAAGGGCAGAGAGAGAAAACCTTCTGCAGCGTTTTCGTTCCGGTGATGTGGAACCGCTCGCAGCTGAATAAAGACGCCCGATGATGGGTCAGGGGTCATGAAAATCCTTATCATGACACTTGGCTCAAGGGGGGATGTACAGCCTTATCTTGCTCTGGCAAATGGCCTGGTGAAAGCAGGGCATGACATCTCTTTCTGCACATGCGGAGGTTTTGAGCAGGAGGTTCAGGCGATTGGCGTGCCCTTTCTTCCGATCCGCAATGATATTCTTGATTTTCTGGATACCGCTGCCGGGCACTCTGTCATGGAAGAGGCTGCCGGCATAACCGGTGTCATCCGGACCTGGCTGAAACTAAAGAAGCTGATGAAGCCTATTCAACAGGGTGTTATCGAGGATTGCTGGGACGCCGTTCAGAAAACATCTCCTGATGTCATTGTCTTTCATCCTAAAACATTCGGGGCACCGTCCTTTGCAGAGAAATGTGGGGCGAACGCGGTTCTGGTGACACCGTTTCCTGCCTTTGTGTCGACAGGGGAGTTTCCGGCTGCGGGTTTTCCGGCTCTGCCGCTCGGGCGGTGGTATAACCGGCTCACCTACCGAATTATCAATGCTCTGTTCAGCCGGATGTCCGGATCGTATGTTGAGGCATGGCGGAGCGATAATGGGCTGGCGCCATTGACAGACGGGTTGAGCCTGCTTCGGATGCCTGACGGAGATCCGCTACCGGTGCTGCATGCTTATAGCCCGTCTATTATACCGAATCCGGATGACTGGCCGGAACAGGCGATGGCCACCGGATATTGTTTTTTGGAACAGGAAAGTAGTTGGACGCCCGATCCGGATCTTGCCCGGTTTTTGGAAAAGGGGCCCCCACCGGTTTATGTCGGGTTTGGCAGTATGACCGGTAAGGACCCGAAAAGACTTACCCATACTGTGATTGAGGCTTTGGACGAGGCAGGTTACCGGGGATTGTTGGCGACCAACTGGGGTGGTCTGGCAGATGTGTCTCTGCCTGATCATATATATCGTATCCGGGAAGCTCCCCATGACTGGCTTTTTCCCAAGGTCGCCGCTGCTGTGCATCATGGTGGTGCCGGGACAACGGCTGCTGCGCTGCGCGCAGGTATTCCATCCGTCATCTGTCCCTTTTTTGGCGATCAGCCTTTCTGGGCACGCCGGATAAGTGAATTGGGGGTAGGAACGGGACCTCTCCCTCAGAAAACACTAAATCCGAAAATGTTAGCATCGGCTATTCGCAGGGTTCTTGAGGATGAAAATATTCGTCAGAAAGCAGCCGGTTTCGGTACTCTGATCCGTGCGGAGGATGGCGTAAGGAGCGCTGTTTGTGCCATTGAAAGAGTGTCGGCCAAGGTTCCTGAAGCTAAAAGCATCCCGTAAATCCAAATTATGGATTGGCATAATCGGCTCGGGCAGATAGTGTCTCTTCCAATGGATTAAGAAGAAAAAAGAAGGAAGACCATGACGCAGGATTTACTGGAAACAATTGAAGATGGTGTTGCAACTCTGACCATGAACCGGCCAAGCGCCCGGAATGCCTTCACCAGGGGAATGGTAAATGACATGCTGGAGGCGCTACCGAGATTGGCCGCTGATAAATCAGTAAGAGTGGTGGTTGTGACCGGTGCTGAAGGTGCTTTTTGTGCAGGCGGAGATGTGAAGTCTTTTGCTGAAAATGCCGCAGGAGAAGATGAAGGCGGGTATGATTTTAACGTCAAGGTGGATGAGCTTCGGGCGAGGATGGAAGTAAGCCGCCTGTTGCATGAGATGCCGAAACCGACCCTGGCCGTTATTCCGGGACCTGCTGCAGGCGCGGGAATGTCCCTTGCCCTGGCTTGCGACATGCGGATCGCGCTTGATACAGCGAAGATGACAACAGCTTTTTCAAAAATCGCTCTGTCCGGTGACTTTGGAGGATCTTATTTCCTGACTAATCTTGTGGGGGCGGCGAAAGCGCGTGAGCTTTATTTTACAGCGAAAGTTCTGACCGGTGCAGAGGCTCTGGAGCTCGGGATTGTGAACCGTGCTGCCTCCGCTGAAAACCTTCAGGCAGAAGCTGCAGCTTTTGCAAAGGAACTGGCAAGCCTGCCGACCATTACCATCGGCTTTATGAAGAAAAACCTGAATAAGGCCCTGCATAGCGATCTTAACACAGTTCTCGACTGGGAAGCTGTCCATATGATCAGCACGTTTGATACCGAAGATCACAAAGGTGCTGCACAAGCCTTTGTCGAAAAACGGGCGCCGGTTTTTAACGGAAGGTAAGAATGTCCCTTCAAACCGGATAACTACCAGTTTAAAATAAGCTTTTTGCTGTGACCATATGTCGCCCCGGTTCATGTTGAGCCGGGGTTTCTCTCGTCCTATATCAGTTCTGTGGAGTGACTAATATTTAGAGGGTCCCTGACCCTTAAAGGATGAGTGATGGATTTCTTTATTCGTATTCTCTGTTCAATTCCTGTTTTGGGCTGGCCTATCCGTGAAGCCAGGGACGGCTCTGATCTACTGAAGATCTGCTTCTTCCTCAATCTGGTTATGGCCTGGCTGATCGCTATTTACTTCTTTGGCTACCCGGCGATTATTATCCCGGCCCTGGCCGCGGTCCCCATTATTTTCCTGGGCCTGATCAGCGTGACGGCGGCGGACTGTTTTCCAAAGCGTGAGAAAGTAAAACCGTCTGCTGATTGACCCGACCCGTAATTGAAACTAGTGTTCCTTTCCCGCTATAGATAAATCAGGGAAAGGAGCGTGAGCGACAGTGACGGAAATTGCCAGTCTGATTTTACCGCTCTTTGGCCTGATCTTCCTGGGCTATGCGGCTGCTCGCATCACCAAGCAACCTGAAGAGGCGCTTGGTTGGTTGAGTACGTTCATTATTTATGTCGCATTGCCTGCGCTGTTTTTCAAACTTTTATCAAAGACACCGGTTGAAGAACTGGCGAGCAGTGAATTCATCGTCACGAATTTACTGGTTACCTTTGCTATATTTGTTGTTGTTTATGGCTTGGGACGACTGATCCGTCGTGCAGCAACACCTGAAGCGACCATTCAGGGGCTGGCGGCGGCCTATGGTAATATCGGCTATATGGGACCGGCTCTGGCGATC
>DIYE01000243.1 GCA_002428885.1 Alphaproteobacteria bacterium UBA6062 | reverse complement strand
ACATCCGGGAAGCTTATCTAACGGGCCGAGGCGGTTTTCGCCAGCGGGCAACCTGGGAAAAAGAGGAGACCGGCCGGGGAACCTACCAGATCGTTGTGACGGAAATTCCCTACCAGGTTCAGAAAGGCAAGCTGATTGAGCGGATTGCTGAACTGATCCAGAATAAGAAACTGCCTTTCCTCGCCGATGTGAGGGATGAATCCGCTGAGGATATCCGCCTGGTTCTGGAGCCGCGCAGCAAGAATATCGATCCGGATATGCTGATGCAGGGATTGTTCCGGCTCACCGATCTGGAAAGTCGTTCTTCTCTCAACATGAATGTGTTGGATGCGACCCAGACACCACGCGTGATGGGTCTGCGGGAGGTTCTGCAATCCTTCCTGGATCACCGTTTTGAGGTTTTGGTCCGGCGGTCCCGCTATCGTCTTGGGAAAATCGAAAATCGGCTTGAGGTTCTTGAGGGTTATCTGATTGTTTTCCTCAATCTGGATGAAGTGATCCGCATTATCCGAGAGGAAGATCATCCCAAACAATCTCTGATCGACACCTTCAAACTGACGGAGGTCCAGGCGGAAGCGATCCTGAATATGCGCCTTCGGTCTTTGCGTAAGCTCGAGGAAATGGAACTGCGGACCGAGCATGACAGCCTTACGGCAGAGAAAGCATCTCTGTTGGCGCTGTTGGACAGCGATGACTTGCAGCGGGATGCGATTTCCGAAGAGTTGAGGGATCTGAAGAAAATCCTGAAGGATGTTCCCGAAGTCGCTAACCGGCGGACTCGGATCGGCGAAGCCGTCGAGCTTCCGGAGATTCCGCTGGAAGCTATGATTGAAAAAGAACCCATCACCGTTATTTGTTCGGAAAAAGGATGGGTGCGAGCACTCAAAGGTCATGTAGCTCAGACCGGTGAAGAAAAATACAAGGACGGCGACAAAGGACGGTTCTGGATTACCGCGGAAACAACGGACAAGCTGGTTCTGTTCGGCACGAATGGTCGCTTCTACACAATCGGTTGCGATAAACTACCTCGCGGACGAGGGCAGGGCGAACCGGTGAGACTGATGATTGATCTTGGCAATGACCAGGATATTGTCGCCCTGTTTGTACATAAGCCGGGCCGCAAATTGCTGATTGCGTCATCCGACGGGCGCGGCTTTGTTGTTGATGAAAACGGTATTATTGCCCAGACTCGGAACGGCAAGCAGACCCTGAATGTTTCCGGTGATGTTGAGGCCGCTTTTTGTATCGAGGCGACGGGAGATTCTGTCGCCGTGGTTGGTGACAACCGCAAGCTTAACTGTTTTGCGCTTGAGGAAATCTCGGAAATGACCCGCGGGCGGGGTGTAACCCTGCAGCGCTATAAGGATGGGGGCCTGTCCGACATCAGAACTTTTGTGAAAGAGGAAGGGCTGAGCTGGCGTGCCGGGGAACGGACAAGGACCGAGACGGATCTGACAGGTTGGTATACCCGCCGCGGGAACGCCGGACGCCTGCCACCCAGGGGTTTTAACAGGAATAATAAATTCAGTTAATAACTGAGCATTGAGAGGGAGGGGATATGGAAACGGTTTTTGAGGTTTTTTGTAAAACGGTAGAGGCGTTTCCGGATAACCCCTTCCTTTGTGTTCCGCCTCTCGAAAAACGGTCTTACTATCCGGAAGGCATCGAATTTACTTATCGGGAATCTGCGGACCAGATTGACAGGATCAGGGATGTCTATGCCTCTGCCGGATATGGCAAAGGACACCGGGTTGCATTCTTGCTGGAGAACCGTCCGGAATATGTACTGCATCTGATTGCCCTGAATGCCCTTGGTGCTTCCTGCGTACCCGTCAATCCGGACTATCTCCATGATGAAATGCTCTATCAGATGGAGCATTCGGAAGCCGATCTGGTGATCTCTATCGAGAGCCGGGTTGTTGACTTGGAGGCTGTTGCAAAGGACAGGCAGGTTTCGCTACCGGTGATTAACGAGCGTGATTTTCTGAAGGGCGTACCGGGACCATCCCGTCCGATACAGGCAGGAGACCCGGATAAGACAACAGAAGCAAGCCTGCTGTATACGTCCGGGACGACCGGGCGGCCCAAGGGCTGCATTCTGACGAACGATTATCATCTTACGTCAGGCCAGTGGTATGCGGAACTCGGTGGTCTGGTTCATATCCGGGAAGGACAGGAGAGGCTCTATAACCCGCTTCCCCTGTTCCATATGAATGCGGCAGTTGTGTCACTTGGCTGCATGATGGTGACCGGTGGATGCCTGATCATCCCGGATCGTTTTCACCCCAGAAGCTGGTGGCAGGAAGTCAGCGATTCCCGGGCGACCATCATCCATTATCTGGGCGTTGTGCCACCCATGCTTCTTAATCAGCCTGTCTCGGATCTGGAGAAAAATCATTCTGTCCGGTTTGGTGTGGGAGCGGGGGTGGAACCGGAACTTCACGGTGTTTTCGAACAGCGCTACGGCTTTCCGCTGATTGAAGTCTGGGGAATGACGGAAACCGGCCGGATCTATGCTGTGACGGATCAGCCTCGTCAAATCGATACGCGGGCCTTTGGGCGACCAAAACCGGGATTCGAAGCACGCATTGTTGACGAGAATGACCAGGAACTGCCCCGGGGCACTGCCGGTGAGCTGGTTGTCCGATCATCAGCGGATGAGCCAAGGCGTGGTTTCTTCGCAGGATATCTCAAAAATGCGGAAGCTACTGAAGAAGCCTGGCAAAACGGCTGGTTCCATACCGGTGATACGGTAATCCAGGATGAGACGGATATGCTGTATTTTGTGGATCGCAAAAAGAATATTATTCGCCGGTCCGGTGAGAATATTGCTGCGGCCGAGGTAGAAGCTGTTCTGCAGACCCATGATGCGGTCGCCAATGTTGCCGTGATTGCCGCTAAAGATGAGGTTCGGGAAGAAGAAGTGATGGCCTGCGTCGTCCTGATGGAGGGCCAGCCTGCTTCAGAGGAGGTTGCCCGGGAGATCTTTGACCATGCCAATGAAAGCCTGGCTTATTACAAACCGCCGGGTTGGATTGTTTTCCTGAAGGCGTTACCAACGACCGGAACCCAGAAGATCCAGAAAACCCGTATTTTTGAGGAAGGAACGGATCCCCGAGAGCTTGAAACCAGTTTTGATTTCCGATCTCTCAAGAAGAAAAAGAAATAACGAGGCCTATTTAGGTCATAAAAAAGCCGCCGGACGAAACCGGCGGCTTTCTTTTTGTGTCGGGCTGTTGTCCTGTCAATTGGCCGGTAGCAGTTCCGGCAGGAAGGTTGTAATGGACGGGAAGAACCAAAGCAGAAGAAGTCCGATAACCTGGATAATCACAAAAGGAATGACCCCTTTATAGATATCCATGGTTGTCACATGCGTCGGCGCAACACCTCTCAAGTAGAAGAGGGCGAAGCCGAAAGGCGGTGTGATAAAGGATGTCTGCAGGTTCACAGCAATCAGGATGGTAATCCAGGCTGGCGGCATCAATGTGGGATCAGCCGCATAGATAACCGGTCCGACAATCGGGATCACGATGAAGATGATCTCGATAAAGTCAAGCACGAAGCCCAGCAGGAACAGCACGATCATCACCACAATCAGGAGGGTCCGCGGATCTTCAAAAGACTGCAGGAATTCCTGAATATAGTGCTCACCACCGAAAGACCGGATGACCAGGCTGAGGAACAGCGACGCAATAAGGATCACAAAGACCATTGAGGTTACTTTGGTGGTCTCATTGACGATGGCCGACATGACATTCTCGCGGATCAGGATCCAGCAGGAATAGAGCAAACCCGCCGCCGCAATATGGAAAGCAACCAGTGTTACAAAGATCGCCATCTTGTTGTCAAAGCTGATGGTGTCGATGGACATACGCAGATCGAAATTTGCGCGGGTTGTCAGCATGACGACGATGCCGATTGACGCCCAGATCACCAGACGGTTGGACATCCCGAGATCTTTGAGCCGTCGGTTGGCTGCCAGCATGATTGCGCCCGCTGCACCAAGGGCCGCTGCCGCGGTCGGGTTCGTCACACCGCCGAGGATCGACCCCAAAACAGCGACAATCAGGATAACGGGAGGCGATACCACCCGCAGGACTTCGATCTCCACCAGCCGGACAATCGCATGCTTCATACCGTAGATCACCATGACCATAGGGATGAAGAAATAGACCGCTTTCATGCCACCCGTGGCGTCACCGGCGACAAACAGCCAATCGGTGATCAGCATCAGCAAGGTACCCAAAAGACCGATAATAATCGGTTTCAGGTCGTAGCTTGGGCGCAGGGCCAGTGCCAGTGTCAGGACAAAGGTGAACAACACCGCCATGGAGTAGTTACCGGTGGAAAGCGGACCATAGGTGATGCTTTCGCCATTATTGGTTTCTCCGATAACGCCGGATGACCCCAGTCCGAACCACAGCACGATCATCACGACCAGGGGTCCGAAAGCTGCGCCAAACAGCAGCCAGGGATTGCCGCGATAGTAGGAAAGGAGGCCATAACTGTCCGGATCCCCCAGGTGAACAGGCGGAGCCTGATCCCGGTTCAGAAGCGCAAATCCCAGTGAGTAGGCTGCATACAGCAGGGCCAGCATGACACCCGGGATAAAGGCCGCTTTAAAAAGGGTACCTGTTGACAGAACAGCCGGTTCTCCGAGCATTTCAAGAACCGTCACGCCTAAGGCATCAGCCCGGTTTTCCTGGCCGATGGCATACATGTCACCGACGATGGAGCCCAGCAGAACAATCACAATGGACGGCGGGATAATCTGACCCAGCGTACCTGACGTCGCGATTACACCCGTTGCCAGAGACTTGGAATAGCCGTTCTTGAGCATGGTCGGCAGGGCGATCAGGCCCATGGTTACCACTGTTGCACCAACCACCCCTGTCGAGGCCGCGAGTAGCGTACCTACCAGAACCACGGCAATCGCAAGACCGCCCGGCATGGAGCCGAACAGTTTCGCCATGGTGGTCAGCAGATCTTCCGCAATGTTGGACCGTTCCAGGGCGATACCCATCAGAACGAACAAGGGCACAGCCAGCAGGGTTTCCACATTGCCGCCAAACGCCCTTGCAAACACCCCTTGGGACCAGGTCGAGGCGGTCGACAACATGGCGCGTTGCCAACCTCCTTCGAAGACCGGGATCTCCTTCATGGTGCCGTTAATGTCCTGAAGCGTATAGAGCAGGCCTGCTTCATTAAGGCCGGCGATAACAACAAAGCTGACGAAGGCGGATCCGGAAATTGCATAAGCAACCGGATAGCCGGAAAGAATACCCCCGAACAGGGAGATCGCCACAATAATGAGCGATAATTCAATACCGTTTAGACCAAATAACATCTGTCCAATACTCCGTCACAAATTAAAGGGGGTGAGGAGGGGCGTCAGCATCATGATCCTTGTCCCCCTGTTGCTGTGCATTGGCAGATGCCATTCCCATACCGCCTGCTGGGCCATCTTCAAACGAATAATGCGTTTGGATATCTTTGTCTTTTTCCAGAAGCGCCAGCAGGTTCCGAAGCAGGAAGCCGACGGCACAAATGAACATCAGGCCAGCAAAGACCAGCACCATGACTTTGAAGGACCAGACCCAGCTAAACTCTGCTGTGCCCGATGTTTCAAAGCGGAAATTCCGCCAGCGAGTGGAGTCTGTCCAGATATTCATTGGCTTCTGGGCGAACATGGAGTTCATGGCGATCGGCCAGGCGAACCACCACAGCAGAAGCGTAGACGGAATAAAGAAAAAGAGCGTGCCGAGGAAATCGATCCATTGCTTCGTCCTGGTTTTGCAGGATGCATAAACCAGATCAACCCGCACATGACCGCCTTCGATAAAGGTATAGGCGGAAGCCATGGCGATCAGAATGGAGTTGTAGAATTTCAACTGACCGGACAGCCATTGCAGCTCTTCGTTGATAATGGAGATCCCAAGCGGCGAAAAGACGATTTCATTTCCTCTGAAAATCTGTCCAACGGCGATAATGGCTACTTGCTGAATGGTCATCAGCAGCGCGAACCAAGCGGCATACTGTCCCATTTTCCCGTTGAATAATTCGAGGCCACGGACAGTTCTGTATAGAAAACTGCGCCTGAAGATACCGACTGCAATAAGGATAATAACCAGGGCAAGAACAACGAAGAAAAACTCATGCGACATACCGATATAGGTCAGCGCATTCATCTTTAGCTTCAGTGTATCAAGGGTTGCCCATTTATAAATATGCCAGGGGAGAATCAGAAGATTCACAAACCCCATCAGAAAATTAAGTAAAAGTGTTCCAAGCGCTTCCATAGCCGTTCTTTCAAATCGAGCTTGCCGGTTTCGGGGTTTATGCGCGGTTTATTGCCTTGGCAACTAAATCGTCAGTAAATTTGTTGTGTTCGTGAACTGACCGGAGCAGCTTTTTCCTGTTTGCATGGTTCCCCACACATGCTGCTTTCTCGTTAAGCGGGACTTGATCTGTCCGACGTCTTAATAACGCCCATAAATCGAAACCTGCACAGATTACCTGTCACAGAAACATGAAACCGGGCGTGACGCCCGGTTTCGTATACTGTTGACTATGCTGCTTCTTAACCCAGTACGCGAGTACGCTGACGGGCGTAGGCTACGGAAGAAAGCTGATCCCAGGCTGCGGATTTCTTCATGGAAGCCTCCACAGATTCGCGGATCTTCTTGAAGAGCGGATCTCCCATATTCTCGTCGAGAACTTCCTGTGATGCTTTTCCGAAGGCATCCCAGACAGCATCCGGGAACTCAAGTGTCTTAACACCGCCGGCTTGCAGGCGGGCCAGAGCTTCAGAGTTGTTGGACAGATACTGGTGAAGGTTCCACTGGTTTGCTTCTGCTGATGCAATTTCGATCATCTTCTGATGGCCTTTGCTCAGGCTGTTGAAGCGGTCTTTATTGACACCAACTGTCAGGCCTGCACCTGGCTCATGGAAGCCGGATGTGTAGTAAATCTTGGTGATTTCCTGGAAGCCCGCTTTTTCATCGGCCCAAGGACCAATCCATTCAGTACCGTCAATCGCGCCGGAAGCCAGTGCTTGATATACTTCAGAGCCAGGAAGGGTTTGAACAGAAGCGCCCAATTTACCAAGAGCTTTACCGCCGAGGCCAGGCATACGGAACTTAAGGCCGTTAAAGTCTGCGGCTGACTTGATTTCCTTGCGGAACCAACCACCAGCCTGAGGGCCTGTATTACCGCCGAGGAAGGAGATCAGGCCGAACTCTTCACCCAGTTCATGATGCAGCTTCATACCATCCTGGTGATAATACCAGTTGTGAAGTTCTGTCGGAGTCATGCCGAACGGAACCGCAGTAAAGTATGCGAAAGCCGGATGCTGACCGACATAATAATAGTCAGCTGCGTGATACAGGTCAGCCTGACCGGATGTTACAGCGTCAAAAACGGCACCGAGACCGGAAACCAGTTCACCGTTCGCTTTAACATCAATTTCAAGCGTGCCTTCAGACATCGCTTTAACTGATTCAGCAACGTGAAGTGCAGCGTCAAACACACCAGCAAGGCCGCGGCCCCATGATGTTACCATCGTCAGCTTCTCACGACCCTGCGAAAGAGCAGGTGTGGCAAAAGCGGCAGTACTTGCAGCACCGGCGAGACCCGCGCTTTTGATAAATTTACGACGATCCATTAATAACTCTCCCTATCAACTTTTGTCTTTTCTCCCAAACAATGCGGAACCTCTCCTGAACCGCACGGTTGGTGCAGAAGATAGCCGTTGTTTTGCTGCAGGTCTAGCAATAATCAGGCGGAAAAACAGCGATTTGGGTTGGATTCAGGGCCGAAAACCGCCTTTTTCTTCTTGACGGTTCGATAAAAAGCGGCAAGAGATTTTTGCCGCAAGAATGGAAAAGGGTTTGATTCGTCCGTTTTTCTGATCAGCTGGTCAGGAGCTGCCAGCCTTCTTTGGTCAGAATTTCGACCGGGCGGAATTTCTTTTTGTAAGCCATTTTCTGGCTCTCGGAAATCCAGTAGCCGAGATAAACGTAGGGCATGGCCAGATAGCGCGCCTGCAGGATATGCCATAGTATGATGTAACTTCCGGGGCTTCGTTTTTCCTCAACCGGATCATAATAGCTGTAAACGAGGGACAGGCCGTCATCCATCAGGTCTGTCAGGCAAACAGCGTATAAACTACCATCATTCCGGCGAAACTCAACCAGTTGAGAGCGGACAGGACTGTCTTCCACCATGGCCTGATAATCCCCGAAATCCATATCGGCCATGCCGCCGTCGGAATGGCGGGCTTTCAGGTATTTCTGGAAGAGGGCGAAATGCTCTTCTGTTGCGTAGGCCGGTTTTTCCGCAGCATTGAGATCACGATTCTTGGACCAGACCCGTCGCTGGGATCGACTGGCGGAAAAATGGCGTGTCTGGACGCGGATGGGAATACAGGCGTTGCAACCTTCACATGCGGGTCGGTAAGCCAGATCCTGGCTGCGGCGGAAGCCGGCAAGGCTCAGTGCATTATGCAGATGATCGGGATCCTCGCCCGCCAGCAGGGTTACGATTTTCCGCTCCATCTTGTTGTCCAGATAGGGGCAGGGGGCTGGCGGAGTCGAAAAGAAGAACCGGGATGGAATTTCGACTCGTTTCATCGGGATCAGTGACCTGTAAGCAAAATGAACATAATAGTCAGGGTAACGCGTTTCAGGATTTTAGCAAATACTACGCCCTAAAATCCTAACAAACCTATATCAACCCGTAATAAAGTGGTGCAAAAATTGAAAATACGATCCACAGGAGTATGACCAGCGGAGCCCCGGCTTTGAAATAATCCATAAATTTATAATGTCCCGGCCCCATCACCAGAAGATTCGTCTGGTACCCCATGGGCGTCGCGAAAGAGCAATTGGCCGCAAAAATCACAGCAAAAACGAAGATCATGGGGTCTACGCCCAGCTTGGCGCCTATGCTGATGGCGACGGGTGTAAACAGAACCGCCGTAGCGTTATTGCTGAGAACATTGGTAAAGAGAGCGACCAGCAGGAAGAAGATGGACAGAATAACGGCAGGGCCGGTCCCTTCCAGAAGCACCAGGGCTTGTTGCGCAAGATAAGACGCACCTCCGGTCGCCTGCATGGCTGTGCCCAGACCAAGGGCCGCCCAGATCAACAAGAAAATCCGCCGGTCTATGGAACGGCTGGCCTGATGAATATTCAGGCAACCGGAAGCGATCATGGCGACGGCACCGGCAACGGCTGCAACGACAATGGGAACAAAGCCGGAAGCGGCGGACAGGATAACGGCTCCGAAGATCAGTCTGGCCCGCAAAGAGAGAGCCAACGCCGGCAGTTCACGGGTTGACCACTCCAGCAGGAGAACATCAGGATTATTCCGTAACTGCGTTATATCCTGCCTTTTTCCGAGCAGTAGCAGGACGTCACCGGCTTCAAGCCGAATATCCGTCATGCGGCTGGTCCGGATCATCCGCGAGCGACGCTGAATACCGAGAACGGTACATCCAGTCTGGTAGTGAAAGCTGATCTGATGCAAGGCTCGTCCTATCATGCGGGATGCAGGCGCGATCACCACTTCAGCCAGGGTCTGGTCCCGAACAGAGTGTTTATCTGTGCTATCCGTCTCGCTCTGATCCTCATTATCCATAAAGTCATGAAGGATCTGCGGATTATCTGCAAAGGCGTCGGTCAGGGATTTCCGCGTACCGGCGAAGACCACTGAATCGCAGGGGCGTAATGTCATATCGTCGAAAGGAGGCAGCAGCAGCTTGTCATCGCGCTGGATAAAGCGGATCGTGATGTTACGAAGGCTCGGGAACTGTCCGGCAACAGCTTTTTCGCCAACCAGGGGACTGTCCGGCGAGATTTCCATTTGCACGATAAACTGTTTGCCGGAAATCGGGGCGCTGCCGTCTGTCACCGCTTCTCTATCTGGAAGCAGCCTCGGTATGACAATAAGGGCATAGATCAATCCGGCTGCAGCCAGGACGGCTCCTGGAATACTGATATCAAAAAAGCCGATTGGCTCAAGGCCTGCCTGCACCGCCGCAGCAGATACCAGCAGGTTCGTGGAGGAGCCGATCAGGGTCGTCATGCCGCCTAGAATGGAGGCATAGCTCAATGGGATCATTAATGTGGAGGTGGAGCGATGAAGGCGTTCCGCCAATGCCGTCATGAGAGGGATAAAGATGACAACCACCGGGGTATTATTCATAAAGGCGCTGATCACGAGGACTGTTGTCAGCACCAGCGTGATGGCCAGAATGGGGTGGTGTCGCCTTAAGGTGACCAGTTGTCTAATGGGTTTTTCAAGGGCGCCGGTCCGGACAATACCCTGTCCGACGACCAGCAGGGAAAGAACGGTGATCAGGGCCGGGTCCGCCAACCCCGCCAGGAGTTGCCGGGCTGTCAGTAAGTCGTTGCCATCCTTATCCAGCAAAGGGTAGAAATAGAAAAGCAGCAGCAGTCCGGAGATGACGGAAATAGCCGAAATCTCCAACTCGATCCTGTCGCTGGCAAAAGCATACATCGCGACGGCAATGAAACCGAAAACCAGCCACATATGAAGTTGTGATTCAACCATAAGCATCCATTGATCGCACTGTTGCTTTTAAAAAACGACCATAACAATATTAGACCAGTAACAGCAATTTGATCCTGATTTCCTCTTATCATCAGGATTACCTGAGATCTTGCAAGAGGGAGATATCACGTTGGCTGTTATTTTATAAAATGGAAGATTTCTTGACTAAAGCGTCAAACTACTATGCTGCAACGGCTAATCATCCTCCTTCTTTCCCCAGATTGAAAGGTGAAAGACGGTGCGATGTCTGTGTTATCGGCGCTGGCTTTACAGGCCTTGGTACAGCGCTGGAACTTGCTCTTGCGGGCTTTGAGGTTATTGTTCTGGAGGCTGAAGCTGTTGGGTTTGGTGCTTCCGGCCGAAGTGGCGGCCAGATCGCATCCGGTTATTCGCCGGGAATGATTGAAACGGAAGAGGTTGTTGGTTCTGATGTTGCTGCCCGTCTTTGGGAATTTTCTGAATTGTCCAAGGAGATCTTGTATGGACGTATTTCAGACTATGGCATTGACTGTGATTTGGGAGTGGGAGAGTTGTATGCGGCCCCCAAAAAGTCCCATGAAAACTGGCTTAAAAGGGAAAGGGAACATTGTGAAGACCGCTATGGATATGCCGGTTATGAATGGATAGATACAGAGCGACTGCGGGGTATGCTGGGCGGTGATCGTTATCTTTCGGCCCTTTATGATCGTGAAGGCGGGCACCTGCATCCGTTAAACTACACATTGGGGCTTGCCTCCGCTGCGGTTTCGCAAGGGGTGCAGATTTACGAAGGATCCGCTGCGAAATCTGTCCAGCAGGAAGCGCATCTCAAGGTGATTGAAACCGAAAGCGGATTTGTAAAAGCAGAAAAGCTGGTTCTGGCCGGAAATGCCTATTTGAGTGCTTTTAATCTGGGACAGAAAAACCGTTTTATTCCTGTCAGCAGCGGCATTTTGGCAACCGAACCCCTGGGAGAGGTCAGAGCACGCGAGATAATGGCCACGACAGCCTGTGTGGCTGACACCTATTTCGATCTCGACTATTTCAAGATGTCTGCGGATAACCGCCTGATCTATGGCGGGCAGGATCTTTCATTCGGTCCAGCCTCCTTACAGAAGAACGGTATCCGGCAGAATATGCTGAAAACCTTCCCCATGCTGGAGGATGTCCGGATTGATTATAAGTGGGAAGGATTGATTGCTGCCAATTGGCGCAAGCTGCCGGATGTGGGCCGGATCGGCCGAGATATATACTATGCGCAAGGTTATTCTGGACAGGGTGTTACGCTGTCAGCAGCGATCAGCCGTATCCTGGCGGAGGCGATTAGGGGCGAAATGGAGAAATTTGACGTCTTTGGCCGTATTCCTCATAAAAAAATCCCGCCCCTGCCGTTTTTACACCGGCCCATGATCTACAGCCTCTTGCTTTGGAACCGCATAAAGGATCAGCTTTAACGCGCTATTTTTAAAGGGTTTCAACGTCCTTGATTCGGTTGTGAACAATGCTGTGAGTCAGATAATCATGAAGCAGCTTACCTTCTGAATTGAAGACAGAGACAATCAGAACCAGCATCGAGGTCAGTGCCATCGTAAAGTAAAACAGGGCGGCGTGAATAAAGGCAGTCACATAATCCGGCCGGTTACCATTGGCGAGGCTAACTTCAATGCCGAACAGGCGCATACCAACCGTTGCATTCCAGGAACCACCAATTGTCAGCGTATGATATGCCAGCGGCACGCATGCCAGAATAACAGCGAGCAGGGGGGATAACAGCCCCAGGGTAATGATGCCCAGTAATGAAGCAGCCATACTCGCGGCTATGCCTACGAAAAAAATACAGACAACGTCCACCATATAGGCAAGGATACGCTTGGTACGGATGCTGCTGAAATCTAACGGATACTCGAACCCAAAGCTTTGCTCATCCTGCTCTTTTAGAGAAAGATGGACCAAAGGATCGGTGGTTTTCGCCACGGGAGCCTCCCACATTGGTGGTCAGGGGCCACAAAGAAGTATATCCTGAGCTTTATAGGTGAGGACAATTTCCGGATTTTCAAGCTATCTTGCCTGTCGAAATATGATAACTTGATGAAAAATAAGATAGAATGCTTCTGAAAAAGATACACTCAGCACCACCTGTTATCATTGCTCTACTGATCCAGATCGTTGTTTTTGCCGTGATTTCCGGGCTGGCCGGACCTCTTGAAAATCACCTTGGATATTCTCTTCCGTTTTTCTGGCGGATGATCGGCCAGGGAGTTGTTGCCGCCGGGATAACCCTTGCCTTCGGATTTTCCTATTGGTGGGTTCTGATACAGTTTTTTGCGCCGCCCCTGCTGGTGTTGGGGCTGGCTTTTAATATTCCGGTCTGGATTTATCCGATTATCCTGGTGTTTCTCGCCATGACTTTCTGGAATGTTGCGATTAACCGGGTCCCTCTTTACCTCACCAATGATCTGACCGCGTCCAAACTGGAAAGTCTATTGCCTAAAAAGAAAGATCTCAAAGTTGTTGATCTGGGGAGCGGTCTTGGCGGAACCATGCGACATCTGGCGGGGCAAAGACCGGAACAGGTTTTTGCCGGAGTTGAATCAGCTCCGGTTCCGTTTCTGTTGTCCTGGATCCTCGGGAAGCTCTCCGGCAGGCGAAACGTGAAGTTTATTTATGCCAACTTCTGGAAGCTGGATTTAGCAGATTTTGATGTGATCTATTGTTTCCTGTCACCGGTTCCCATGCCTGAGCTATATGCCAAGGCTAAAGAGGAAATGAAACCAGGCAGCCTGTTTATCAGCAACAGTTTTGTGGTGCCGGATCACAAACCTGACCGGACCGTCACAGTCAAAGACGGCCGGAAAACCAGGTTGATGATCTGGAAATTATAAACTGCGGCCCGCTATTTCAGGTTTTTGGGCAGGACAGGCGTTTCCCTGAGCAGGATAATACTGATCCTGCGGTTCGTCGGGTTTGACGGATCATCTTCGATCATCGGTTCCGTATCCGCTTTACCTGAAACCCGCTGTATTCGTTCCGGATCAAGCCCTACCTCCAGCAAGGCCCGCCGACTGGAATTCGCACGATCGGACGATAACTCCCAATTGGTATAGTCATTGCCGGTAAAGCCTGAACTATCCGTATGACCACTGATCGAGAGGCCGTTTGGCAGATTTTCAATAGCCTTGGCAATTTTACCCAGCAGTCTCTTAATCCGGGGAACGATTGTTGTACCACCCGCCGGGAACATGCTTTCATCAAACTGATCGACAATTTGTATTCGCAAGCCCTCCGGTGTCATATCGATGACAATATTGTCCGATAGTCCGGCAAGATCGGGATCATCAGCAATGGCCTGTTTGATCTGGTCCCGGGCATCTTCAAAGCTGGCTTCCTCAATGGCGGCCAGGCGGGCCAGGAATTCGGCTTCGTCAACCTCGCTTTGCCCATCACCGTCAGCGTCATCCTTCTTGCCTTCCTCAGGCGGAGAAATACTGGAAACAACGGAAGGAACGCCTGTATTGGACTTCATGGCACCTTCGGTTTGCATGCTGGTACCGCCCAGCACACCGCCGGCACCGGATTCACTGCTGCTGGCTGCGGTTGGCGCAAAATAGTCGGCAATTCCCTGTTTCTGTACCGTGTCCGTCACGTTGAGCAGCCAGAGCAGGAGGAAGAACGCCATCATCGCCGTCACAAAGTCAGCATAAGCCACTTTCCACGCGCCACCATGATGACCGTGCCCGCCTTTCTTGATCTTTTTGACGATTATCGGTGCGACTTCGTCAGACATAGTCCTGTCCCGGGATTATAGAGTAAGAGATCATCCGATAGATCAGACAGTTGGTGCGTTGTTGCAGGCTTCCTCGATTTCCGCGAAGGAAGGTCTTTCGTGGCTGTACAATGTCTTCCTGGCAAACTCGACAGAAACGGCAGGCGCGTAACCCTGCAGATGGGCGAGGAGGCCGGTTTTCATGCAGTCATAGTATTTTGCATCCGCATCGAAATGCTGTTGCAGGTTTGTTGCCATGGGAGAGACCAGGCCGTAAGCGGCCAAAATACCGGAAAACGTACCCACAAGCGCTGCGCCAATCAGGCCACCCAATACTTCGGGCGGCTCAGCAATAGAGCCCATTGTCGTGATCACGCCCAGCACGGCGGCCACAATACCGAAGGCCGGGAGACCTTCACCCAGTTGCGTAACAGCTGCTGACATGGCGTGGTGTTCGTTGTGGTGGGTTTCCAGATCGACATCCATGAGGTTTTCCATCTCATGCGGGTTTTCTGTACCCATGGTCATCAGGCGAAGATAGTCACACATGAAATCCATCGCATGATGATTGCTTGTAAAACTGGTGAAATTCTGGAAAAGAGCACTGTCATGCGGATTTTCGATATGGGGTTCGAGGGCAATCATCCCTTTGGTTTTCGCCAACTTGAAGATCGCGTACATCAAGGTCAGAAGGTCTTCATAGGTTTGTTTGTTATAAGGCATACCCTTCATGAGTTTGCCCATGCTGCCCAGTGTTCCAAAAATAACCCATTTTTGGTTACCCTGCAGGAAAGCACCTGCGCCGGCGCCCAGAATAATCACAAATTCCAGAGGCTGCCAAAGGATAGCAAAGCTTCCGTGAGGCGCATATCCACCGGCCACACACCCAAATGTAACGACGACGCCTAAAATCCAAAACATTCTTAAAAAAACCCTTAGACTGACCCAGTTTTCCTTTGGACCGAATTCTGCGCTGAATTTGGTTAATAAACGGTGTGCAATTTGAGGAAGTTTTTAACTAATTTGCTTCAATTGGCGAAAGAAAGGCAAAGATGTTTACGTCTTTTGCGATGGATTAACCACCTGTTGAAGCCGGTTTTTGCCAACCAATCCTAAAAAAAGAGTGATTTTAACCGGAAGCTATGGGAAGGTGCCCCCGCATTGATCCGGATCAATGAAATGAACCGGATCGGACTTTGGTAAATTAAACAGTATCGCCCGACATGACCTTTGATGCCCGAGATTTTAGAGATGCCCTGAGTTGCTTTGCCACCGGGATTACGGTTGTTACATCCATGAAAAGTGGCGAAGAGCCTCTTGGCATTACCGTGAATTCCTTCAGTTCAGTGTCTTTGGATCCGCCATTGGTTCTTTTCAGCCTCGGGCATACCGGTAATCACTGTCAGGAATTCAGGGAGTCCGGAACTTTTGCCATTAACATCCTGAGTTCAGAGCAAAAAGCTCTCTGTGATCGTTTTGCGTCGCCGCAGGATGACCGGTTTCGTGGCGTTCCTCACAAGGCCGGAGAAAATGGAAGTCCGGTGTTTGACGATAGTCTTGCCGTGATTGAGTGCGAAACCTGGCAGACTGTGGAAGCTGGAGATCATCTGATTTTTATTTGCCGGGTTACACATGTTACCACGCAAGCTGACAAGCAAGCTCTGCTGTTCCACAAGGGATCTTTCCCGGTTCTCTAACGTTAGTCCTTACTTTTGGGTGATTGGTTTAAGGGTCAGGGTTCCGGTCTGATTTTTTACATAGTCCGCTTTCTTCATCGACATGGTTCGATATCGGATATCCGCCCAGTCCTTCGCCATGTCGTCATAGAAGGGTGAGAAGAGAATGCCCGACTGTCCGGTTGAATGCATATAAAGGGACTTGTCCAGATCTGAGAAATCGTAAATTGCCCGAAGGGATGCCGCATGGGTATTGGCAAAAGGATATTTCTCATCACTGGGTTCATTACGCCCTACATTGACCGTGAAAGATCCCCCCGATGAAGGGACGCGAATATCGAAAAACCGATCCAGGCCGTCAATCTTTGAAAAGGGGAGGTGATCGCTATGCGCAAAATGTGCTTCGCCCCAATTCCAGTTTTCCATATCTGAACCATATCGGCTTTCAAGGTCCTGAAGGGCTGTCGCGAGAGAGTTCTGAAGAATGACTTCACAATTTTCAACCTGCTCGGTTGTCGTGTCATCGCACCAGCGACTCTGACCGTCAACATTTAGAAGGACGTTGCGGATAAAGATTGGACGGTGACGCCAGTATCTCTTGAATGTATCGCCAAGTTCATCTTGGTAAATCGCCTTGTTTAGATCACGGATCCAGGCGTTGAAAATAAGCGGAGCCATCCCCTCTTTTGTCATCTCTCCGTCCCAGACGCTCAAGGCTGTCAGGGCTTTCCGTGATGTATCGCCAAGAGGTTTAGTGGTCAGGAGAATTTCCAACAATTCAACCGCCATCAGGGATTTCACATCCCCGTGCATGTCGATAAAAGTGCGGATGCTGTGTTTTTCTTCCTGCTCCAACCGTTCTCGGATACGCTCCGCTCGGTAGGGAACAGACCAGTCCAGGCTGATGAAATGCCGGTAGCTATCGGGGACGATTTTTTCGTTGGCTGTATAATGGTAACCTTTCGCCGGATTATAGCTTTGGGGCAATTCTTCGAAGGGAATAAAGCCGTCCCAGTCATAATCGGCAATCCATCCCGGAACGGGCAAGCGCCCCATTGCTTTGTTCTGCGGTTTCCGGACAGGGACATTGGCGGGGGCGTAATAGCCGATATTCCCATCTATATCGGCGAAAACCATATTCTGTTGTGGGCTGGTAAAGAAACGGATGGCCTGTCGGAATTCATCCCAGTTTCCGGCCCTCATCATCTTACCGGAGGCCATAGGGGTCTGATCTTCGTCCCTGAGACTTGTCCAGGCGAAAGCCAGGACATGGTTTTCCGGCGTTGCTTCCGCTCCCGCTTTATAGACATCTGAAATAACCGGGCCATGCCGGGTTTGCCGAACTGTTATTTCCACAGGATCAGCACCCTTGACCTGGATAATTTCCTGCCGGGTTGAAAAACCGGCCCATCCGTCGGGTGTTTTATATTGCTCCGCATTCTCCGGATTTAGTTTTTCTATATAGAGATCCTGGGTATCCGGTCCGGTATTGGTATATCCCCAGGCAATCCGGTCATTCCGGCCCAGGATAATGCCG
>DIYE01000094.1 GCA_002428885.1 Alphaproteobacteria bacterium UBA6062 | reverse complement strand
CCAGGAATTGTTCAATATCGGTTTTCAATTGTTGCGACAGTTCATCAAGGCGAGCCGATGCCGACTGAACCTGCTGAGCAGCAGCACCTGTTTCGGACGCCTTTTCAGAGACAGTCCCGATCTTGCCGGATACCTCGCTTGTCCCGTTGGACGCTTCCTGAACATTTCTGGAAATTTCGTTGGTCGCAGCACTCTGTTCTTCAATAGCCGACGAAATACCAACGGTTGATTCCCGAATGCTGGAAATCACAGTATCAATATTACCGATGGCGGAAACCGCCGTATTGGTCGCATTTTGCATATCGGTAATCTGTGTCGCAATTTCTTCCGTTGCCTTGGCGGTCTGGGTTGCCAGACTTTTAACTTCGGAGGCCACAACAGCGAAGCCCTTACCGGCATCACCAGCCCGTGCCGCTTCGATCGTCGCATTGAGCGCCAGCAGGTTGGTCTGGCCGGCGATATCACTAATCATGCTGACCACTTCGCTGATTTTCTTGGCTGTATCCGCAAGCGCAGAAACCGACTGGGTGCTGTTGGCAGCCTCGGTTACCGCTTTTTCAGACACGTCGTTGGCCTGCTGAACCTGGCGGCTGATCTCGTTAATCGAGGATGTCAGTTCTTCGGCCGCAGAAGCAACTGTCTGCACATTACGGGAAGCATCCCCTGAAGCAGTTGCAACCCCTTCCGAAAGCTCCCGGGACTGTCCGGCTGTTTCTGCCATGGATGTCGCCGTTCCCTGCAACTCACGAGTCGCCTGGGCGACCGTCGACAGAACCTCAGAGACCCGGCTTTCAAAGTTATTGATCAAAGCTGTAATCCGGCTGGCCCGCTCTTCACGCGCCTGATTTTCATCAGCTTCTCGCTCCCGCTGCTCATTCAGGCGCGTTTCTTCTGCTTCACGTGCCCGTTTTTCCTGCTCAGCCTGATGCTGCGCATGCGTGGCAGCTTCTTTTTCAAGACGCTTCTGCTCGATACCGTTCTCTTTAAACACCTGAACAGCCCGGGCCATTTCACCGATCTCGTCTTTCTGGTCCTGGCTGGGCACATCTGCCGTCAGCTCCCCTTCAGACAAAACCGCCATAACGCGCGTCAATGCCTGGACAGGCCCCCGGATCATCCGGATCACCAGGAAGGTGACAGCGCCGGCGATGACAACGGCCACACCGGCGATAACAAGAAACTGTATCACAGCGGACATGCTATGTTCTGACGCAGACAGGAAAGCAATATCGCCTTCATCCTGCCAAGTCATCGTGATTGTTTCGATTGTTTTGTAAAGATTTGCGAAATGATCGTCCGCACCAATCATCATAATGACGGCAGTAGATCCATCCACTTCCGTCATTTCGATAACTTCTATGGAAGACGCGGCATATGCCGCCAGTTCGTTCCGGAGCTTCTCCAGCTGCGTTAACTCATCTTCGGAATAATTGCCGTTTTTGATGAAAACATCCAAGCTTTCTTGGGATTTTCCGATATAACCCACAAGCTCTTTGCGTAACGTCGCAAGCTTTTCCTCTTCAACACCCGCATTAAGCTGAGAAATCAGCCGAAAAAGATTTCCGTTATAAGCCTGGAGATCCCGTTGAAACTGATAGGCTGCGCCTGTTTTTGCCGTGGATTGATGGTGTAATTTTTCCATCGTTGCATGCCCGGACTGCAAGCCCGATATGGCAACAATCCCAAGCACAATAAGGGCTAACCCGAAAATAACGGGCGAAATAGCCAACTTTGTTGAAATTCCAAGATTTCTCAACGACATAATTTCGTCCTTTTACACAATACTGATGGGAATGAGGGTCCGGCAACACTCATCTTTTCAGAACCCGCTGCTGCCGGAATAAGCCCCTTTATTCGTAATATCCGATCATCAGCATCACATCACCGACCCGGTTTACTAAAGTGTGCTTCTGAGCAATTTTCTTGGTTTCCGGATTGGGCCATTTATAGGAAACCCAACCTTCTCCCTGGCCTTTAGCGAGAGCTGACATTTCAGCAACGAAGACAACACCGTCAGTGTCTTTGACTTTCATCAGGCTTTTGCCGACCAGCTTACCGTTGACAGGATGAAAAATGATTTTGTCGTCTGAAAGAGACTGGGCAATGACATAATATTCGCCGTGGAAATAATCACTGTCCTTCTTGGAAAAATCCTTGAAAGCCTGGTCCTGTCCGGCAGATTGAAAATGAGCAACTGCCTTTTCCATCATGGCCGTGACAACGGATTTTTTTTCTTCAGCACTTGCAGTTCCTGAAAACACAACCGCAATAAACATAAAAACGAGCGAGAAGCTTCTAAACATACTTAATACTCCTGAAGAGATTAAAATTTAATCTGAAGCTCCCATAAGGCGATCAATCTGTTAAAAGAATACTAAGCGAAAGCAAATATATGTTTTTTTAATAGAGATTATTGATTTCTTTTATTTTATGTTTTTCTTATTAAATAATCAGGCTGCGGCCCTGACCTCCTGCAGGACTGTTATAATCTCCTGAGGGTTTTGCAATCGACGGATGCGAGTGAACAGTTCCGTTGCTTCCGGATGGGTACGTCCGAGCAGTTTTATCCATTGCTTGATTCGCCCGGCCTCCCGTAAAGGATTGTCCATAACTTCCAGGAGAGACTGATAGCGGATGAGTAAATCCACCACTTTTTCCCACGAGTAAGGCATCACACCCCGCCCTTTAATCTGCAGACCGAGGCTCGGATTAGCGATGACGCCGCGCCCCACCATAAAATGCCCACACCCACTGATGTCACGACAGGCCTCGAAATCCTGGCGGCACCAGATTTCACCATTTGCGACGACCGGAATACTCAAATTTTCCCGGATCGGCACCAGATACTCCCAATGAGCCGGCGCTTTATACCCTTCCAGCTTTGTCCGCGCATGCACCGTCAATTTCATGGCGCCGCCTGCTTCAATCGCCTGCGCGTTTTCCAGAAACAGGGATTTATCGGCAAAACCCAGTCGCATTTTCGCACTGACCGGAATGGAGGCGGGAACAGCCCTGCGGACAGCCTTCACGATATCATGCAATCGATCGGGCCATTGCAGCAGTGTGGCCCCGGCATCGTGCCGGTTCACCGTCTTGGCCGGACATCCGAAATTGAGATCAATGCCCGGCGCCCCCAATGTCGTGGCAAAAGCCGCATTTTCCGCAATAAGGTCCGGATCCCCGCCCATCAGTTGCAGATG
>DIYE01000289.1 GCA_002428885.1 Alphaproteobacteria bacterium UBA6062 | reverse complement strand
CCAGGGTGAAGTCCGTTTTCGTGCGCATAAGATTGGCGGAACGGGTCGCCCGGCGTGAGAGATCGGCCAATCGGTCGGATACGGAAATACAGGTTCGAACGGCCGGTGCCAAGCGGCGTTCCAGAAATTCCTCGACCGTCTGATAGGGATCCACATGGCTTTCATGCAACTCGTTAATCCGCGACTGGATAATCGCGTAGTAAGCCTTGGTCGCGCTGAAGCGATAAGCGGTTTTTGAAGACAGGCTTTCGATTTCTGCGGACAGACGGGTGAGTTCCCTCAGCAAGGCCGCATCTTCAGCTTGCGAGTTATCCAGGCTGAGCTGTTCTGTGAGACGCGCCAGTTCTTCATTGATCAATGCTGTCCGGGGGCTGGTTTCCCGGGCCAGCGGCAGGGCCAGCAGGGAAAGATTGCGATAAATGGCAATTTCAAAAATACGCAGGATCACCCGGCCGGCCTTCCTAGGCGGCATGTTATGATCCAGCACGAGGGAGCGGTTATACCCATCCTTGTCGATACGAAGATCTGTCCAGAGGCGGGCTGCGTTTCCACCGATTTCACTGCTGACCAGGCTATCCGAGACAAACAGTCTGTCCAGTTCCTCCTCCGTGGGAACAGCGCTTGCCTTGTCCAAAAGCTCAATTTTCACGGCTGTCAGAAGCTGGCCCGGCAAGGCGGATAGCCAATCCTCTGGCACTTCCGAAGAAGCAGTTTCCGAAAAAGGGGCTTCCCCGTTGCTGCTTCGAAAAAATGTATAGGCGGTAAATTCCGTATACCGTTCCCAGCGGAACCGAAAGGATCCGAAATCAGCCGTGAAGTGATTGCTGTTATCAGCCGGTGGGTGCAGGCCATAGCGTTTACATAGATCCACCACATGACGGTGATGGTCTGCCGCCGTCGTCTCATGATCGAACATGGCATACATGGTGGCGTGCATGGGAGCCACCAGTTGCTCAAACGGTCTGGCATGAAGCTCATTATTGAGATCATAACGAAGAGGATGCAGCGGCAGCCCCGCGCAGATTTTAGAAGGAGATGTCTTTTCCTGCATAACCTAACTGACAAATATTACCCGGACAAAAAGCTTAGCGACATCCAGGCAGGACATCAAAATATCTTTTATAAGCAATGCCTTGTTTTCGGTTTTATGATCGGCTCAGGCAGGTTTTCAGCAGGTCAATTCCCTTTAGAATCAACTCGTTATCCATAGATGTGCGACGGATCAGCGCATGCCAGTGCACAGAGATGCCCTTTTCGGTCACCGGTTGCAGCCTAAGCCCCATATAGCCCGCCTGCATCGTTACGGCTTTTTCCGGCAAAATCGTAATCCCCTCCCCGGCAGCGATGAGTTCCAGAACAGCCTGGGTGCGACCGGCGCAGATCACATCCCGGGGCATAATTTTCAGTGGTTTGAAAATCATATCATATTCCCGGCCATCCTCCGGCAGGGTATGATGGGTTACATAGGGAAAATCCATAACCCGGATTGGATCGAGAAAAGAGTATTTTGCAAGCTCGTGATCAGGCGGCAGAACGGCAACGAGTTGATCCGAAGCCAGAGCCTCACAGTGGATTTGAGCCTTTTCAACCCGACCGGCTGCCAGAACGATATCAGCCATGTTATTGACCAGTAATTCACCCGGATCCTCGGACACTGCCGAGACAATTTCCACAGCAGCATCCGGACGGCTCTCCCGCATCTGCCGGTAAAGGCGCGGAAACCAGCCAAACCCGGCATAGCAGGCACCGCCGATCCGCAGTGTTTCCTGAAAGCCTGAAGAAAGCCTGTCTAGATCCCGTTCCGCCAGCGCCATTTCTCCCAGAATGGCATCCGCGGATTGCAGCAATCGCCTGCCGGCCTGGGTCAGGGCAATCACATGCCCATTCTTTGAAAAAAGAAGGCTCCCTGTCCTCCGTTCCGCCTCTTTCATCCGGTGACTAACGGCAGATTGTGTCAGCCCAAGAAGCCGAGCCGTTGCGGAAACACTGCCCGATTGTCCCAGCCCCTGAATAACGGCCAGATGATGTAGTCCAAGCCGTATCATATCATCCTCACACTCATGAATCTTCTTCATTATTCTATGAATAATAATGAAATGCATTCAAGATCGGATTTGACTAGCCTGACAGGAACCCCACTCTTAGAGGGTGATCATGGTCGATGTCAGGAGCCGGAGATGATGGATAAACGCAATGTCGGTGACGAGAATATTCACTGGGATCAGGATATCAGCTATGGCGGTTATCTGGATCTGGACAAAATACTCTCCTCCCAGACCCTAAGGAGTGATGCCCATGACGAGATGATGTTCATTATTATCCATCAGGCATCAGAGCTTTGGATGAAACTTTGCCTTCATGAGATCCATCAGGCGATGACCGAAATCTCCCGCGATAACTTCGGCGCTGCTTTCAAGATGCTGTCGCGGGTGTCCCGCATTCAGGGGCAACTCAGGCAAAGCTGGGATGTGCTCTCCACCATGACACCGGCGGACTATTTGAGTTTCCGGGATAGCCTCGGGCAGAGTTCCGGCTTTCAGTCCTTCCAGTATCGGGAAATCGAATATGCGCTCGGCAATAAAAACAAAGCGCTGGCTGAAGTGCATCGCGGCAAACCGGAACGCTATAAACGATTACAGCAGATCCTGCAGGCCCCAAGCTTTTATGACCTCTGCCTGATGGCCCTGGCCAGGCACGGGTTTGATATCCCGGCCTCCGCCCTCGACCGGGACTGGAGGGAACCCTATCAACCCTGTTCGGAAGTGGAAGCCGCCTGGGTCAAAATCTATGGACAGACGGAAAAATACTGGCAGTTTTACGAACTCGCAGAAAAACTGGTGGATCTAGAGCATGAGTTTCAGATGTGGCGGTTCAGCCATATGAAAACCGTAGAGCGGATTATCGGTTATCGCCAGGGGACAGGCGGCACCAGCGGTGTCGCGTTTCTGAAAAAGGCGCTGGAGCTTCGGTTTTTCCCGGAACTCTGGACCGTCCGGACGGAACTGTAAATCATGACAAAGATCTATGATATCAGCCAGACC
>DIYE01000261.1 GCA_002428885.1 Alphaproteobacteria bacterium UBA6062 | reverse complement strand
AACAAGCCGGCCGGTATTGGCTTATCCCCGTCGGTCATCAGGTTCTCTTCAGGGATGTCGTAGACGAAGATGAGATCGGCGTCCGATTTCGGGGTCATTTCGCGGCTGCCGAACTTACCGGCGGCAATGATGGCGAAGCTGCCACCCGGAATGGTTCCGTGTTTCATTTCCAGCTCTGCGGTGACTCGAGGCAGGAGGGCAGCCAAAACAACTTCTGCAAGGCGTGTTAGCGGGCCGCCGGCGGCTACTGTTGCGCCTTTTCCGCTTTTATGATCATTATGATGCAGGATCTGAACGCCAATCCGGAACTTCAAGTCATTCAACCAACGTCTTGATATGTCGAGAACATCCTGAAAGTCCCGGGCTGTTGACAGCATGAGTTCCAGATCTGTTGCCAGAATTTCCGCCTCTGGTAACGGGGACATAAAATCCGAGGAAAGAACCCCGTCCAGCAGCATGGGGTTTCTGGAAAGACGGTCTGCAAGTTCCGGGGCCATTCCCATAATCTTTGCCACGAGTTTGAGCAGGCTGGGATGAGCCGTAAAGAGAGAAAAGAGTTGGACGCCGGCGGGCAGTTTTTTGAGAAATGCGTCAAAGCGCATGAAGGCGGCATCCGGACTTGTGGTATGAGCCAGATCCTCCAGCAGGGTTGGCATCAGTTTAGTCAGCAATTGCTGTGCCCGAACAGTCCGGGTTGCCCGATACCGACCATGATGCCATTCCCTTATGATTTGCGAGATGCGTGGTGTATCTTCATAACCGAGGGTCTGGAGGGATGCCAGGGTTTCCGGGTCATCGTCGGAGCCGGTAAAAACCAGGCGTCGGCTGGGTTGCTCACCCTGTTCTTCGAAGCGGAACAGATCATCATAGTGGGCCTGGACGGTTTCAAGGGTTGATTGCAGACATTTTCTGAAAGCGTCTGCAGTGTCATATCCCATAAAAACACCTAGGCGATCCAGCTCGAGCGGGTCATCAGGCAGAAGCTGGGTCTGTTCGTCCTGGATCATTTGTAAGCGATGTTCCAGCGTTCTGAGGAAGAAATAGGCGTCCGTCAAATCCTGACGTACCTGCGCGGTGGTTTTTCCGGCTTCTTCAAGATCCTTAAGGGTCAGAAGGGTGGAAGAAGAGCGAAGTTTCGGATTTCGCCCACCTTCAATAAGCTGCTGTGTCTGGCAGAAAAATTCGATTTCCCGAATGCCGCCCCGGCCGATTTTGATATTGTGACCATCCAGGGAAATGCTGCCAAAGCCTTTATGAGCGTGGATCTGGGACTTGATGGCCTGAATATCTGAAATGGCAGCAAAATCAAGAAACTTGCGCCAGACAAACGGTCGAAGAAATTCGACAAATTCTTCTCCTGCACTGAGATCCCCGGCGATGGGGCGGGCCTTGATCATGGCTGCTCGTTCCCAGTTTTGCCCCTGGCTTTCGTAATAGGTATGCGCGGCCGCAAGGGGTAGGGCAATGGGGGTTGCGCCTGGATCTGGACGTAAGCGGAGGTCCGTTCTGAACACATAACCATCCGCTGTACGCTCTTGCATCATCTTGACAAGATTGCGGGTCAAGCGGACGAAACAATCGCCGAGAGACTTGCGGCCCTGATAGGTTATGGCATCTGAATCAAACAGAATAATCAGGTCAATATCACTGGAATAATTAAGTTCCCAGGCACCGAGTTTTCCCATGCCCAGCACAATAACGCCGGAGCGATTTACCGGATTGTCCGGATCAGGCAGGACAATGTCCCCTTTATCGTGAGCCTGACGCAGTTGCTGAGCAAGGCAGGCGTCAACAGCAAAACCGGCGAAGTCCGACAAGGTTCGGGTTATCTTGTCCAGTGGCCAGATGCCTGTAATATCGGTAAGGGCTGTCAGGAGGGCTACCCGCTTTTTCGCTATTCGCAAAGCGGACATGACGCCAGCCATATCCATCGTCGGGGTGATTTTATCGTCCAGATCCGAATATAGGTATGTGAGACCCGCCTCAGCACCTTTCTCCATAAGAAGGCGGAAAAAGGGGATATCACCCAGCAGGCACTGGCTAAGATAAGGGCTATTTCCGAAGACAGCGTCCAGGAGCTGCTTTCCTGCCTTGATTTCGCCAAATTCAGAAACGAAATCACTGACATCTGCATCCGCATTCCGACAGTCTGACCAGTTTTCAAGGCCGACTTTCAGAAAATCCGGATTAGCCGGGGAGGGTATCGAGGATACAGGGCGGAAAAATTCGAATTTTTCGACTTCAGACATATTCTTTGGACTCAAAATCGGTCATAGTGGAGAAGGTTGTAAAACCTGCGTCAGATCCTAATTTTTAATATTTATGTGAATAGCACGTTTTGATCACAGCATCCGCAAAAATACTCCTGCGCACTCTTGCAAGCATTGCCGTTTTGATAATGCTGGCACTCTTCCTTTTGATTGGTGCGTTAAGCCGAGGACCGATCTCCTTTTCTTTCGCCAGCCCCTATATCGGTCAGGTGCTGGCAAGTCAGTATCCGGAACTGGATCTGGATTTCTCTGATCTTCAACTCCTGTGGGACGGTCAGGATCGAAATCTGGTTTTTGGCGTCTCGGATGTCTCCGTAAAACGGGGAGAGGAACCGATTGCCAGGATCCCCGCAGTGACAGTTACGTTCAGCGGTGAAGCCCTGATGAAAGGGCGGTTGGCGCCTGCCGGTCTTGAGTTTAGCGGATTGAAGGTTCTTTTGACCCGCAAGGAAGATGGAACCGTGAGGCTGGGATATAGTTATGATACGGACTTGGCCGTTGAAACGCCGGAAGCTAAACGCGACGGCCTCTCAATCGCCGCTATTCATGAGCTACTGAACGGTCTTGGGGAAAAAAAATCAGAATCTGACCTGACCGCTTATCTGGAGCGACTGGAAATATACCGCTCCGGTTTGTTTATTGAAGATGAACGTCTTCAGAAATTATGGCGTGTCACTTCCGCCAATATGGTTTTGTGGCGGTCGGAAGACGGCTTGACAGGCCGGTTGATCGGAGATGCGCAAATCGGTGATGAAAGTATCAGTATGGTCGCCAATGCCGCTTACGCGAGGCGGGATGGCACGACGGTGATCAATACGCAGATTACGGATTTTCCGCCCTCCCTGCTGGCTAAGGAGATGCCGGACCTGGATATATTACAAGGTGTCGATTTACCGGTTTCGGGTGATATCAATGTATCGCTGGATAAGAGTTTTATCCCGGTTCAGGTCGGGTTCAAGCTTAAAACCGGAGCCGGGAAGGTTGATATCCCGAGCCTCTACAAAAAACCGCTGGATATTAATTCCGTTTTTGCAGAAGGTCACACGGCAGCGCCATTCAAAGCCGTCAACCTGAACTCAATCCTGATTGACAGCAAAGGACCGAAAATCAGTATGAGCGGCTCCTTTATGGAAACCGATAAAGGGTTTGGCATGTCCATTGAGGGAAGCTTTCCTCATCTTAAGAGTAATGACCTGCCTCTTTACTGGCCTTATTCGACAGGGGTTGACGCTTATAACTGGGTCACCAAAAAAATTAGGGAAGGGGATGTTCACAATACGACCTTCCGGGTGGATTTGCCCCCGGGAGCGATTGCCAGCGGGAAAATTCCTGACGGAGCTATTGAATTAAAATTTTCATTCGAGGGGCTGAGCGTTGACTATTTTGCGCCTTTGCCCAAGGTCACCAATGTCGCGGGCCAGGCGATCCTGACGGAAAAACAGATCCATCTTTTTGATCTGACCGGTGATTTGCAAACCATGAAATTACCGACAGCCGATGTTCTGGTCTATGACTTTGATAAAGATGACCAGATTGCCGATATCACCATTGATGTCAGCGGCCAGAATAAAGACATCTTTGCGTTTCTTGATCTCAAGCCGCTTGAACTGGTAACGCCTTACGGCATTACGCCGGCAAAGATGAAAGGGACCGGTAAGGTTCAGGCCCAGTTTGTCTTTCCGCTCCTTGACGACTTAAAGCTTGAGCAGGTTGTTTACGAAGCCAACGGCGATTTTTTCGATACTTATATTCCGGCTGTCTATGAGAAAGTCAATTTGTCGGACGGCACCTTAAAAGTAGCAGTAACTCCGAAACAGTTGACCGTTACGGGACCGGCAAAGTTGAAAGGTAATCCGGCCCAGATTTCGTTCCAATCCTGGTTTGAAGGCACCCGAAAAGGGGTTCGTAGATATGAAGTCCAGGCGCGGCTTGATAAAAAAGCCCGACAATCTCTCGATTTGGATACAGAGTATCTGAAAGGACCCGTCGGGGCTTCTTTGGGCCTGGATGTTGCTCCAGGCGGTAAATCCAGCGGTGTTATTACCCTGAATTTGCTGGAAGCCGAGATTGATATTCCGGACCTGTATGTCAATAAGCCTATTGGTGTTACCGGTTTGCTGGGCGCTCAGTTTGAGACGGATGGAAAAGGGAATGCATTGATTTCCAATATTCGACTGAATTCAGAAAGTCTTGATGTTGTTGGTGAAGCGGAGCTGGATCCGGCCGGAATGAAAAGCTTCCGGGCAAGCAGTATATCCTTTGGAGAGACCACGCTTGCTCTGGATCTCAGGCGGAACAAAGACAAGGACTATACGGCAAATATTACGGCAGACATTCTGGATCTCAAGCCGTTTATCGTTGGCAGTAACTCACTGAATCCCGGTCGTGCCGATGAAAATCCGACCGAGATTGCGGTGCAGGTCAATCTGAAAGCGGGGACAGCTCTTCTGGACGGTGGTGTTTCTCTTAAAGATCTGTCCGGTACTGTTAAGTCGATTAACGGTGTTGTCGAGCAGGGGAATGCGACCGCTCGGTTTACCGATAAGGTGGGCCTGCAGTTTAATCTCAAACAGAGCCTGACAGGTCGGCAGGTTTCCTTTTCATCCGATCATGCCGGACTGCTTTTGAGAGGTCTGGATATCTATGACAATGCCAGGGAGGGGGCTTTATCTATTACGGCCTCTATCGATGACACGAAAGAGGAAAGTGTTGCCATCGGGGAGGTCAAGATAAAGGACTTGCGGGTCGTGAAAGCGCCGGTTCTGGGAAAAATCCTGACGTTGGGATCTCTGGGCGGGATTGTTGAGTTGCTGCAGAATGATGGAATGACCTTCTCCACGGTAGAAGGCCCCTTTACATATGAAAATGGATTGATCACGACCAAGGATTTTCGGGCGGTTGGTTCTATTGGCATTACCTTCAGCGGCCAGGTGGATCAGACCAATGGCAAGATTGATGCGTTTGGAACGGTGATACCCTCTTACACACTGAATTCCATTCTGGGCAATATTCCGATCCTGGGAACCCTTCTGGTCGGCCGGGAAGGCGAAGGTATTTTCGGCTTTTCCTATAAGGCAAAAGGAAGTACCGCTAATCCGGATATCAGTGTCAATCCGGTATCCGCACTGGCCCCCGGAATTCTAAGACGGATGTTCTTTGAACCCTGGGGAGACCAGACGGAAAAAACCGATAAAAAAGACCCGGATGCTTCAAACCAGTATCCGGGTGAGAATAACTCACAGTAGGATATCGAAAGCTGGCTCTTAGACCGGCAGGATCAGATGATGGCGTTTCTTGCCGGCGGAAAGCTTGATACGGCCTGTTTCGTTGACATCGCCGGATGTCAGGACCTGCTTCTCGTCAGTAATTTTCTCGTCATTGAGCCGGGCACCGCCGCCTTTGATCAGCTTTCGGGCTTCTGAGCTTGACTGGCAAAGACCGACACGGTTGAACAGGGCGAAAGCCGGAATACCTTCATCCAATTCGGTTTTGCCGATCTCTGTCGTCGGAAGACTCTCCGCCGTTTCACCCATCTCAAAGGTTCTGCGAGCCGTTTCAGCCGCTTCCTGAGCTGCTGCATCCCCATGAGCAAGGCGCGTGCAGTTATCCGCCAGGATTTTCTTGGCTTCATTCAGCTCCGCCCCTTCAAGAGACTCCAGCCGGGCGATTTCATCCAATGGCAATTCGGTAAACAACCGTAGGAATTTACCCACATCTGCATCTTCTGTATTGCGCCAGAACTGCCAGTAGTCATAAGCGGACAGCATATCTTCGTTGAGCCAGATGGCGCCTGACGCCGTCTTGCCCATTTTGGCGCCGGAAGAGGTGGTGAGGAGCGGGGTTGTCAGGCCAAATAGACTGAAACTGTTGGTCCTGCGGCCCAGTTCTGTTCCGTTGACAATATTACCCCACTGATCAGATCCGCCAATCTGCAATGAACAGTCATACCGTTTTTTCAGCTCTACAAAGTCGTAGGCCTGAAGGATCATGTAGTTGAATTCCAGGAAACTGAGGGACTGTTCACGGTCCAGGCGCAACTTCACACTGTCGAAGGTCAGCATGCGGTTGATGGAGAAATGGCGGCCATATTCCCGTAGAAACGGAATATATTCCAGACTGCTGAGCCAGTCGTCATTATTGACCATAACAGCATCTGTCGGGCCGTCTCCAAAGGTGATGAATTTCTCAAACACCTTGCGAATGCCATCCATATTTTCCTGGATTATTTCGTCCGTGATGACCGGACGGCTTTCATCCTTGCCGGAAGGGTCGCCAACCTTGGTCGTGCCGCCGCCCATCAGGACAATCGGTTTGTGACCGGATTTTTGCAGGTGACGCAGGATCATGATCTGCATCAGACTACCGACATGGAGACTGCGGGCCGTACAGTCAAAGCCGATATACGCTGTTACCGGCTTTTCGGCAAAGGCGGCATCCAGAGCCTCCAGATCGGTACATTGATGCATGTAACCCCGGTTCTGGAAGATATTCATGAATTCTGAGCGTAGTTCGGACATTTGATCTAAATTTGCTGATAGTGTTAAAAGGAAAACGTCTGTAGCACATTCTACAGGCTGTTTCAAAGCACTGCATGCGCGGAGGAGGCAGAATATGGGGAAAAAGACGCAAGAGGCGATTTGGGCCGTTGGTTTGATCAGCGGAACATCCATGGATGGTGTCGATGCGGCCCTGATCCGCACAGATGGCGAAACTGTTTCGGACGTTGGACCGGCTCTTATGATTCCCTATGAGGAGGGCTTCAGGGAGCAGTTCCGCGGTTATTTGGGGAAACGGACAGCGCCTTCGGAAATCATTGAAACCTTTACCCGTCTGAATGCAGACGCTGTTTTGAAGCTGATCGAAAAGTCCGGTTTTTCGGCAGATGATGTCGGTGTTGTCGGTTTTCACGGACAGACATTGTTCCATGACGCACCGAACGGCATTACGGTCCAGATCGGAGACGGACAACTCCTCAGTGATTTGACGGACATAAATGTTGTTGCGGATTTCAGGAGCAATGATGTGAAGTCCGGAGGTGAAGGCGCTCCTTTTGCTCCTCTGTATCATAGGGCTCTTGCTGCTTCGACTGAAAAACCGCTGATGGTTCTTAATCTGGGGGGCGTTGCCAATGTGACTTACATGGATGAGGAAACCATCCTCGCTTTTGATACAGGACCTGCCAGTGCCATGATTGACGACTGGGTTCTGGAAAAGGCGGGACTTCCCTTTGATGATGGTGGTGCCATTGCTGCGAAGGGACAGGTTCAGGACACGGTTCTCGCCTCCTTGCTGGACAATCCTTATTTCGCAAAAGTTCCGCCGAAAAGTCTGGACCGGGATGATTTTTCTGCGTCGCCGGTTGCCGGTCTTTCACTGGAAGATGGGGCGGCAACCCTGACCGCCTTTACAGTCAAAAGTGTGGCCCGGGCGCTGGAACACTGCCCACAGCGCCCTAAGCGATGGCTGGTGACCGGTGGCGGCCGGAAAAACCAGGCGATTATGTCCGGTATCGCAAAAGAAGTCGGGGCAACTGTAGAGCCGGTTGAGAGCGCCGGATGGCGAGGTGATGAGTTAGAGGCGGAGGCTTTTGCCTTTCTGGCGGTCAGAAGCCTTCGGGGGTTACCTTTAAGCCTGCCGACAACAACCGGCGTGTCTGCGCCGATGACGGGCGGAACTGTCTTCTCCCCCAGTCAGAGAGCGGCTTAATATTTTTCAATCATTGAGACGCCTTTGATCTGCAGATAAACGGTCTGATCTGGTGCAAAAGCGAACTTCTTCTGGGACAAGCTGGAAATCCTTGCGATGACCTTGCATTGATTTTCCTGTCCTAACCCAAGAAAGATGTTGAAACGGCCTGCTTCCAGGGCCTCTACGGACTGTATGACGGCCGGGAGGACATTGAGAATAGTAGTTTCGGACGGCTTTTCCCGGGACAGGCTGATATCGCTGGCGGCGATGCGGATCCGTCTGCTCTCACCCGTCTCTCCGATTTTACCGGGAACAAGGATGGGGTGACCTTCGACACTAATCTCTGTCAACTGTTCATCCTGATTGTAAGAGACCACGCTGCCTTCCAGGATACTGGCCGTTTGGTCTGCCTGCGCAAAAGGCAAGGCAGGGTTGGACAGCATTTCAATCAGCGGACCACTGGCGGTTATCCGACCCTCATCCATCAGGACCATATGATCAGCCAGACGTTCGACTTCGCGAATATCGTGGCTGACAAAAACAATCGGGATGGACAGGGTCCTGCGCAACTCTTCCAGATAGGGAATAATATCTTCCTTTGCCATCTGGTCCAGGGCTGATAAAGGCTCGTCCATCAGCAGTATCCGGGGGGATGTGAGCAAGGCTCTGCCAAGAGCGACCCGCTGACGTTCTCCTCCCGAAAGATAATCCGGATGCCTGTCCAGCAGTTTGTTCAGACCGAGAAGGTTTGCTGTTTCTTCCACGTTCCCTTCATTGACGGTTTCTTTTGACCGGTTCATGCCATAGTTCAGGTTGTCCCGGACCGTCAGGTGGGGAAACAGGCTGGCTTCCTGAAAGATATATCCGATAGGGCGTTTATGGGTTGGCAGGAATGTGGATTGATCCTGCCAGATCTTTCCGCCCATTGTCAGCGATCCTTCGGCCGCTTTCTCTAGGCCGGCCAGGCATCTTAAGAAGGTTGTTTTTCCGCAGCCGGATGGGCCAAACAGAGCCGTCACGCCCTTGGCGGGGAGGTGCGTATCCACATCCAGTGTGAAGGTGCCAAGGGTCTGGCGAAACCTTGCTTTGAACTCAGTGTTTTGATTGGAAGAAGACGTCACTGTGCACGTCTCCTCATCTGGCGGTCAGCCATCATCATGATGAGAATGACGATGAAGGCAAAAACGATCATTCCACCGGAAAGAAGGTGGGCCTGTCCCCATTCCAGTGCTTCCACATGGTCATAGATGGCGATGGAGAGAACACGGGTTTCACCGGGAATATTGCCGCCAATCATCAAAACAACACCAAACTCGCCGACCGTATGGGCAAAACCTAGAACCGCACCGGTGATCAGACCGGGTCTTGCGAGCGGAAGTGCCACAGTAAAAAAGGCGTTGGCAGGTGATGCCCGTAAGGTGGCGGCGACTTCCATCGGGCGATCCCCCATGGCTTCAAAGGCATTACGAACCGGTTGCACAACAAAGGGCAGGGAATAGATACAGGAGCCGACGACCAATCCTTCAAAGGTAAAAGGGAGCGTCGTGCCGAACACAGCCTGTATCAGTTGGCCAATCGGGCTGTCCGGCGCCAGGGCAATCAATAGATAGAAACCGAGGACAGTGGGCGGCAGAACAAGCGGCAAGGACAGAACAGCACCGATGACTTCTTTCCACCAGGCTTTACTGCGGGCGAGCCACCAGGCGACTGGTGTTCCGAAAAGCAGCAGCAGGACTGTTGTCACGGCTGCGAGTTTTGTGGTGAGCCAGATGGTTTCCGTCATGGCAGGTCATATCCCGACAGACGGATAATCTCTTTTGATACCTCTGATTTCAGAAAGGAGAAAAAGGATCTGGCCCCTGGCTTGCCTGCACTTCTGGACAGGAGTGCGGCATCCTGGCGGATCGGAGAATAGAGGTCCTGCTCGATGATTTTATACCGGGTTTTGTTCAAGTCCTGGACCTGGGATAGAGCGACAAAACCGAAAGAGGCGTTTCCTGTCGCCACAAACTGATAGGTCTGGGTGATATTTTCACCGGTAACAAAATGCGGCTTGAGTTTTTCAAGCGCACCGAGAGAGGTCAGCGTTTCAATAGCGGCCCTGCCATAAGGGGCGGTTTTCGGATTGGCGATTGCCAGTTTGCCAAGATCACTTGTGTTTAGCGATGTCGAGACGGTTTCCTTTAAAACCGCACGTCTGGCTCCTAAAAGAACCAGTTTTCCGAGGGCATAGGTTGCCCGGTCAGCTGTTCTTGTTTGCAACTTGTCAATGGTCTCACTGTCGGCAGACAGAAAGATATCGTAAGGGGCACCTTTCAGGATTTGGGCATAGATTTTACCGGTCGAGCCAGAGCTCAGTAAAATTCTATGATCGCTATCTTTTCCAAAGGCTTCCACTATTTTTTTGGCGGTGGAAACAAAATTTGAAGCGACAGCAATATGGATTGTGTCGGCCGCTGCCTGTCGCGGAAAAATCAGACTAAGGATCATCAGGCATGCAAACCGATGGCTTTTTACCGTTTGCCTTTTAAGCCTTTCCATCCGACTCTCTTTCTGTCCCGATCGTGTCATGAGTATATCGTAAAGGCGAATGGAAACAGCTTCAACAAGCAACAAAAAAGCGCCGATAGAACGGCGCTTTCCGGTTTTATGAGCTACTGCCCAGAATAGAGACTATTCTTCAGCCTCGCCATTCAGGCGCATATCAAGATAACCGTCAACGGCTTCCATGAGGTTCGGGATCGTCTGTTCAAAGAAGTGATCCGCCCCTTCAACTTCATCATGGTGAATGGTGATACCTTTTTGAGACTGTAGTTTCTCAACCAGTTTCAGGACATCTTTCTGGGGAACCTGCATATCCCGGGTGCCGTGAATAATCACGCCGGACGACGGGCAGGGAGCCAGGAAGGAGAAGTCATACATATTGGCGGGCGGCGCTATGGAAATGAAGCCTTCGATTTCCGGACGGCGCATCAGAAGCTGCATGCCGATCCAGGCACCAAAAGAGAAACCCGCAATCCAGACGGCCGGTGCATTGGGGTTATGAGTTTGCATCCAGTCGAGGGCTGCGGCGGCATCAGAAAGCTCACCAACACCCTGATCATAATCCCCCTGGCTGCGGCCAACGCCCCGGAAATTGAAGCGAAGAACGGAGAAACCCCGGTTTTTAAAGGTTGTGAACTGGTGATAAACCACCTTGTTGTTCATGGTTCCGCCAAATTGCGGATGCGGATGAAGAATAAGGGCTAGGGGTGCATTTGGCTCTGCTGAATGATGATAGCGGCCTTCCAGGCGACCTTCGGGTCCGTTAAAAATTACGTCAGGCATCTAAAGTCCAGGTTCTAAATCGTTTGGAAATACAGCTTTCCAAACAGGGTTCGCACTGTGATGAGGGTCAACATCTGCGCGGATTTGAATATACAGGCAGGGCCGTCCGTCTTGACGGAAATGGCCACTCCCTTATATTTTTTCTTAACCGGGCGCGTTGTAACGTCTCAATCATTTCGTTATAAAGGCGGCACAATACAGAAGGAAGTGGCATATGTTCAAGCATATTAGCGAAGATCTTGCCGGTATTATGGAGAGGGACCCCGCTGCGCGCTCAAAATTTGAGGTTGCGCTGCTCTATTCCGGTTTCCATTCCGTTTTGTTTCATCGGCTCGCCCATGGCCTTTGGAAGCGTAACTGGAGGATCCTGGCCCGATTGATTTCGCAGTTGAGCCGCTTTCTCACAAATATCGAAATTCACCCCGGCGCTAAGATCGGCAGAAAGCTGTTTATCGATCACGGCTCAGGCGTTGTGATCGGCGAAACGGCTGAAGTCGGGGACAATGTTACCCTGTATCAGGGCGTTACCCTGGGCGGCGTTTCTCCTTCTGTCGATTCTGATTCCCAACGTGACGTAAAACGACATCCGACCCTTTGTGATAATGTCATTGTCGGCTCCGGTGCGCAGGTGCTTGGCCCTATTACCGTCGGACGGTGTGCACGGGTTGGTGCGGCCTCCGTGGTGACCAAAGAAGTTCCGGAAGGCGTTACGGTTGTTGGCACGCCAGCACGTGCCGTTAAAGGCGCTCCGAAGGCTAAAAGCGATGACAGATTCGCGGCCTATGGTATTGGTAACGATGAATTGCCGGATCCGGTTTTCAAGATCCTTGATGGCCTTCTGGACAAGGTCCAGTCCCTTTCCATGCGTGTGGGAGAGCTCGAATCCGAGCTGGAAGCGGAGCGAAACGGCCCGATCCTGCTGGCCGAGGACCTGGATGTGGAGGACGATCTGCCGACAGATCCGGATAATAAGGCCTGATCTGCTTATCCTCAGTTAAAAGTTTGGCCGTTTACAGAATGCCTTGCCGGAAAGCCCGGTAAGGCATATTTTTTGCCCATGAGTGATTTGATTTATCTGGACTATAACGCAACGGCACCCATTCGACCTGAAGTGACAGATCTTGTTGCCACGGTTATGGGAGAGTGGGGAAATCCGTCCTCCGTTCACGCGGCGGGCCGAAAAGCCAAGGGACGGCTTGAAACTGCAAGGCGACAGGTTGCTGCTTTGGCCGGTTGCAAGGCCCAGGAAGTGATTTTTACGTCCGGCGGGACAGAGAGCAATAATCTGGCCTTAAAGGGGCTGGCCGGGTATGAGGTGTTTATCAGTGCGGCCGAACACGATTCCGTTCTGGCGGCGGCTGGCATGCTGGAAGCCCGGACAATTGCGGTTGATAGTACGGGCCGCCTTGATATTGCCGACTTAAGGGAAAAACTGGGTGCCTCCGACACTCCGGCATTGGTTTCCGTTATGCTGGCCAATAATGAAACCGGTGTCCTTCAGCCCATTCGTGAGATTGCCGAACTGATTCACGAAAAAGGTGGTCTGATTCACACGGATGCCATTCAGTCTGCCGGGAAAATTCCTCTTCATTTCAAGGATATGGGCGTTGATATGCTGTCCCTGTCCGGCCATAAAATCGGCGGTCCCCAGGGACAGGGAGCGCTAATTGTTCGGGAAGGCCTGGCGATCCAGTCAATCCAGAAAGGGGGCGGCCAGGAGCTTGGTCGCCGTGGCGGGACAGAAAATGTGGCGGGTATTGCCGGTTTTGGCTTGGCGGCGGAACTGGCTATGGCGGCGCTTGAAAAATATGACGCCATAGAAGAACAGCGAGACCGGATGGAGGCGGCGATCCTTAAGATATCGCCGGGAAGCCAGATTTACGGGCAGGGTTCGAAACGCCTTCCCAATACATCCTGTCTTTCCATGCCCGGTGTCGGGTCGGAATTACAGGTCATGAATTTTGATCTTGCCGGTATCGCCGTCAGTGCGGGGTCTGCCTGTTCCAGTGGCAAGGTAAAAGCCAGTCATGTATTGACAGCTATGGGAGCAACGGAAAAAGAAGCGTCAGAAGCCATCCGCATCAGTCTTGGATGGTTGACGAAGCCTTCCGAGATAGACACATTTCTTGAGATATGGGAAAAGCTTTACCGGCGAAAGTCTCCGGATTGCGCGGCCTGAAACGGAGAACAGGGTAACGGATGCCGAAAATGACATTTATCAAGCCTGGCGGTGAAAGACTGGAAGTGGATGCACCTCTTGGCATGACCCTTCTGGAAATAGCCCAGAAAAACGGCCTGGATCTTGAGGGCGCTTGCGAGGGCAGCCTGGCCTGCTCAACCTGCCAT
>DIYE01000095.1 GCA_002428885.1 Alphaproteobacteria bacterium UBA6062 | reverse complement strand
TTTTCTCAACGGGCTTGATAATTTCCTGGACCGGTGTGGGAGGCGGCTGTACGGCCTCCGCTTTTTGAGCGGACTTTGCAACACTATTGAAGCTGATTTTAAATTCCATGGGAATAATCAGCGGGTCCGCTTTCCGCGACAGGTCAATCACGGAGAGAATAGCAATATTGGCCAAAACGGACAGAATGAGGTAGCCAAGCCACCTCACCCCATATCCCGTTTCTGTCTGCGCCAATGCTACCATTTATAGGAAACCTTCGCGTTGATACTCTGGCCTTCCTCGGAAACGGCAGCGCCTTTCTTGACGTAATCTGTATTGAAAAGATTTTCGATACTGAAGTCGAACGTCAGATTTTGGAAATCTCCATCTGTTGGAGACCAACGATAATAAATATCGTGAACCGCATAACCGTCTGTCTGGGTATCCGAAGAGCTAACTTTATCACTATCGTCCGCAGCCCTTAGCTTCCATCCGAAAACACTGCTGATAGAACTTGCGGTATAACTCAAGTCACTGACAAAAGTGACGGGTGTACTGTTACGCAGATAGTCACCGGTATCGTCATTCTCCGCTTCGATATAGGAAATCCCCATACGTGCCTTGAAAGGACCGGCCGCATAAGTACCTTCCAGTTCCCAGCCAAACAGGACGGCATTGTCGATATTGGTACTTTCCGTCGTCCCGCCAAATGCGTCTACATCAAGAGTGATAAAATCCTTACCCCAACTGCGATAAGCTGCACCCTTTAACTGCAGCGTGTCCTGATCTAGAACAACATCATTCAGGTTTAAGCCGGCACCAATTTCAACGGTTGTCACCGTTTCGGGTTTCAGATCAGGATTAGGAACAAAGAAGTTATTTGGGATAGGCCCTCCGCCTGGGAAATGTAGGCCTGTTGCATAGGTTTCCGTTAGATCAGGCGCCCTGAAAGCCCTTGCAAAACTCGAATAGACCATAAAGGCCGAATTTGGCCGATAACTGACAGACAGTTTAGGGGAAACTTCCCCGTCACTTTGATCATTACCGGCATTGTCCTCACTACTGTAGTGATCGTATCGAACCGCTGGAATAATCGTAAAAGTACCGACATCTGTTCCGATATCGATTTCATCCTGAAGATAAATTCCGAAGAAATCAGCTTCAGCATTCGGCACACCATCAAAAGTACCGATCGTACTACTCGAATTCAATTCATCAGCATAATATTCAATGCCGTAAGAAAAGGTATGGTTATGATCTGTTCCGAATGAAACCAGACTTTGGTTATCGGCAGTAAAACCAATTGTTCTAAAATCCCTAGAACGGACTCGCCCTGTGTTAGGTCCAGTCAGATCTTTCTCATCCGTTTCAGTGCGATTGTGATAAACATGAAGCTGTGGTCGCAACAGATCATTGTCAGGATTATCAAAACTGTACTTGAAGCTGAACTGGTAATCCGTGATTTCTTTACCAACCACATCACCTGTCGAAGATGGGTTATTCGGTTCTTCACCATCATTGTTGAAAGCTGTCATCTCAAAGGATGTCGTGTGGTAGTCGGCGAATGTATAACCTGCTTTAAGCAGCAGATTAAGAATTCGTTCTTTCGTTTCAAGCTCTGTGTCGGCACCGGTTTCAATATCACCGGAACGCTTATATGTCAGGCTTCCAAGCAGATCCAGATTATCGGTACGCCCATAAGCTGTCACAATCGGCGAAATCGTGTTATTGCCGCTTCTGATAAGCAAAGAGGTATCGACACCAAAGTTATCGCCCGGCTCCAGCAGATCCGCAGCATCCTTTGTTTCAAAGGCGATGACACCACCGATACCACCACCGCCGTAAATAGCGGCAGAGGATCCGCGTACAATTTCAACGGATTTCAAAAGTGAATTATCGATAAACTGACGACCATCATGGCCTGTCACAAAATTCTGGCGGCGTCCGTCGATCAGCGTAATGATGGCACTATCAGAGTATCCGCGAATACTGACTGTTTGCCCTGAGCTTCTAGGGCCGCCCTCCACTTCAACGCCAACCTGATGATCGAGAATATCATTAAGAGTTCCACCGGTCGCATTTCCGGCTTTATCCAGTTCAATCGTATTGACCATCGCAGGTGCATTAAACGTTGTTTGCGGCTTTCGTGTCGCATAAACAGTGACTGCATCCAGAGACGTGTCTGGTTTGACGTCCTCGGCATAAGCCGGTGTCAGAAGTGTTGTCGATAACAGTACGGCCTTGACGGCCACGCACGAAGAACCACGCATAAACTTTCCTTATCAATGCTTGACGGTCCTTATTGCTGGCTGCCTGGCTACTTGACGTCCGTTGGCTGGGTGGCTGCAACAAGCCCTATTTAGTGAGGATGAGTTTTCCGTTCCCGGTAATTCTCATCTTATATTCGTGTTGATCATGAATAATGATCAATTCGCGCCCTTTTTGAAAAAGATCGCTGCTGCTCACTTTTCCATTTTCAAGATCCTTTAAGATCCTGTTATCGGTGATATGTGGATTTGATTGTTCCATCGACCATACAGCAAAAGGTGCTATCCATATGAATAACACTCATTATTTCTCGGAATGACTATCAATTGCGTTCGCAAGAGTCAAACAATTTTGCGATTTATTCTCAATTGCAGGGAGTTTATTTACTGGGTCTCAAGCGCCGGCGCCACTCCTGCGGCGAGAAGGCTAAGGGGACGGATGTCCCCGCCGGCGGACCTTCCTGAGGCCTTGTGCCGGTGGAAGACAAAAAGAGATCCCAAACAGACAAAACAAGACCTCTCAGCGCAACACAGGCCGTCTCAGTATCCCAGTCTCTAACTGCGATTGTCTTCCAGGATCATCTCTGCTGCTTTTTCGGCAATCATGATCACCGGAGAGTTGGTATTACCTGACGTAATCGTCGGCATAATCGAAGCGTCGGCAATCCTCAGCCCCGGCATGCCGTGAAGGCGTAACCGTTCATCGACAACAGCCATGGGATCTCCCCCCATCTTGCAGGTTCCAACAGGATGGAAAATGGTTGTCGCAATATTTCCCGCTTCTTTCGCCAGATCGTCGTCACTTTCAATAGAAAGGCCGGGCAGCATTTCTTGAGGTTCATATTTGGCAACCGCCCTTGTTTGCATCAAACGGCGGGTCAGTCGGATACTCCTGGCGGCCAACTGCCTGTCCTGCTCCACAGAAAGATAGTTGGGTTTGATGGCCGGCTGGGCTTCAGGGTCTGTACTTTTAAGATGGATACTCCCCCGGCTTTCAGGACGCAAATTACAGACGGACGCCGTAACAGCCGGAAAAGGATGCAAGGGCTCCCCTAACTTATCCGTACTGAGCGGCTGAACATGATATTCCAGATCCGGTGTTTCCAGAGCGGGATCACTTTTGGCAAAAATGCCAAGCTGACTGGGCGCCATGGACAGCGGACCAGACTGACTGGTGAGATACTGCAAACCCATCTTAGCTTTCCCAAGCAAGCTGTTTGCCTGCTCATTCAGTGTCCGGCCGTTCCGAATTTTATAGACGGTCCGGATCTGCAGATGGTCCTGCAGGTTTTCACCGACCCCCTCAAGGGCATGAAGAACAGGCAGACCAAAACCCGAAAGAACATCCGGTCGCCCAATGCCTGACAGTTCGAGGATTTTCGGCGAATTTACAGCGCCTGCTGAGAGCACAACCTCTTTTCCTGCGGTGGCTCGGGTCTTTCGACCTTGCTGCGTAAAACAAACACCACTCACCCGCCCCTCTTCCAACAGAAGGTTATGGGTCATCGCTCCGGTTAAAACAGTAAGGTTTTTTCGTTTCTCAACCGGATGCAAAAAGCCCTTTGCCGTACTCCACCGGATACCCTTGGTCTGGTTCACTTCGAAATAGCCGGCCCCTTCATTTGTTCCCTGATTGAAGTCATCCGTTCTGGGAATTCCGATTTCTTCAGCCGCCTCACAGAAACTGTCAAGAATATCCCAGGACAAACGCTGCTTTTCGACGCGCCATTCGCCGCCTTCGCCATGGAAGGAGCTTTTTCCGTCATGATAATGCTCGGACTTGGTGAAATACGGCAGAATATCATCCCATCCCCACCCGGTATTTCCCAATTGCCGCCACTGATCATAATCCCTGGCCTGGCCACGCATATAAATCATGCCGTTAATCGAGGAACATCCGCCTAGAACTTTCCCGCGTGGATAACTAAGGACACGACCGTTCAGCCCATCTTCCGGTTCGGTTTCCATCATCCAGTCGGTTTTTGGATTACCCATACAAAACAGATAGCCGATCGGCACGTGAATCCAGGGATACCTGTCACGATCACCGGCTTCCAACAGAAGAACAGTGTTCTTCGGATCAGCAGATAACCGGTTTGCAAGAACACATCCTGCTGACCCCGCCCCTACAATAATATAGTCAAAACTGCCGTAATCGCGGATATCCGTCATTCTTCTCTCCCGTCTGCCGATCAACCGCCGCCCCGTTTCTGTGCCAAGAGTATCTGTTTTAGTCAAGCTACAGAATTTTTCCGACAAAAAAAGGCCTGCATTCCTGCAGGCCTTTGGATGAAAATGATCGGCTAACGCCTTTTCATCATGAAATATACCGTAAAACGAGAGAGACCAGCTCCGACTGCCGTGCAACTCCCATTTTATTCTGGGCAGATTTCAATTGATTGCGAATGGTGACAACACTCACGCCCCTCTTCTGGGCAATTTCGTTCGTGCTATTACCTTGCACAAGTTCCCCAACAACCGATGTTTCTGCTCCGCTCAAACCAAAATATCGCATGAGCTTTTTCGATTGTTCCGGATGCTTGCCATTCGGGTCCCGGATCATAAGAGTAATATGCCCCCCGTCGTCATATTCACCGTCCCCCTGAACAAGAGAATCCAGTTGATCACACCCGACCATCGCAACCATGGGCCATCCGTCTGCTTTTGGGATCAGGAAGGAGCCGTCTTCATCACTAAATGCAGTTTTTGCGGGAGATTTATATGACATCAGGTACTGCAGAAGATAATTCTGAGCAACATGATCCGTACAGTAAATCTGCCCTTTCTGATCCAGCGAAATAACATCTCCCCGTTCCAGCAAATCTTCAGCTTCCCGGTTCGCAAAAACAATGCGCCGATGGCTGTCCAGAATAAGAATTGCCGGTGTGAGCGTATAGAGAATTCCAAGCGCTGTTTCCAGAAAGTCACCCTTCTCGGGATCGGGGGACTGACGGCATTCATGACCCGACCTCGACGGATCATCAAAAGCTGATCGGATTTTTTCTTCCGGTTTCGGTATTACATCCAAGTCCAAAAGAGAATTGTTCTCGCTATCGCCATCACAATTCTTCGACATCTCCGATGATGCATCAAAGCTCAGATCGTCCACGATTAGATTCCTCTACCCCTAGAGACATATGATCCGAACGCTAATATATGCCGTTAAACGGATTACAACGTGAACCATACGTAACTCAAAATTTAAATTTTCCTCAATATCCTACCTACTCAGTGACTCCAGCTTTTCTTAGTCCGGAAACATACTGTTCTGACACGGCTTCCTCCAATGGCGGATAATTGTCCAGGTGCCAATTGATAGAGAAATCCGGCTGGTGTTTTGTCAGTTCGGCTATGATCGGTTCGGCCTCTTCCTGCCTCCCCAGATGACCAAGGCTTGAAATCATCGGGCGGTAACTGGCATGAAAAGCGGGATTATTCCGTAACACCTGCCTGCCGAGCCGAACAGCATCCTCATATTGCCCCGATAAAAGGCTCGCGATGCAGCGGGCCGTGTTAAAGTAATGAGGATGTGGGTCAAACGGCATTATTTGCCGGCAGCGCTCCAGTAATGGCAATGCGTCTTCAGGCTTACCTGTATAGCAGCGGGTAATCGCACTGAACCCCCATCCATAAGCACCGTTCGAGTTTACAGACAGGGACCGCTTGAAAAGCTCCGCAGCATTTTCAAAATCGTGATACACGAAGGCCTCCAGATGCCCTAAGATCGCCAGCACCGTGTCATCGTGCGGGCTTATCTCCAAGGCCTGTTGAGACAGATATCGGATTTCCTCCCGGGTGGCTTCCGCATTGGCGGTAAATCCCTGGCCTATTTCAATAGACCTGAGGAAAGCCAGCCAGGCTAACGCTTCACCGTATAAAGGCGACTGGTCCAACGCCCGCTGCAAATACTGTTCTGCAATCAAGACAGCCTGGCTTGAGAAGCGAAACATAATTGTTTTCGCCCGGCTGACGCATTGCCGCGGATTGAGATGACTATCTTCAGTATTGTTGGCTTTCTCCATCTCCCGCAATTCTGCAAAGCGAAGCAGCTCCATCGCTGTTTGCTTGGGATCAAAAAGGTTCGCACCCTGCAGTTGATGCCCCTGAACCTTTATCCTATTCATCCAGAGAATATCATCAGATTTACCATCCAACAGATGAATAAGGAGGCTGAGTTCGGATTTTCCGGACAAAACCTGGCCGCGCACCGTGTACTGAGATACACCTGCCGTCCCGTGGATACTGTCCCCAATCAGTGTCCCGTGAACATCCTGGAGGGAGGCTTCCCGAACGGAAAAGCGACAATTTTGACAAAGCTGCTCACACAGATCCGCCCTAAAGCTTTGCAGATAATAATCCAGGAACTGGTCGATACCAGACATGACGAAGGGCTGCAAAAGGATAACCGGCTTCAGATGTTTCTCATCCATCTGCTCGGGAGTTTCAACCAAAGCAGGCGGATTATGCCGTGAATACGTTTCCTCCTCCGACTGTGTCCGTATGGCGTAAGCGAGTTCCATCACTTTTTCAGAAGGTTCGAGGCCAAGTTCATCACGCAATGCCGAGGCACATGTTTCAAATTGCCGCATGGCCGCAGCCTTATCTGATTGCGCGGCAAAAACGGACATCAAAGTACAATGAGCGGCTTCATTAGTGCTATCCAGTTTGAGAGCCGACAATGCCAGATTCTTGACTTTATCAAGATCTCTCTCTTTGTTCAGAAAATGCTCAAACAGGATATCGAATATTGTGTTCATATCTGCTTCGCGTCGGCTGCATTCTGTCCTTTGCCAGTCGTGAAACATGTCTTCTTCGATAATACAGTCTTCGAGCAACGGACCTGTTATTGAAAGAGCCACTTCTTCTGCTTTTTGAAGATCAACTCCGGAGGCGTATTCGGAGGCAATTCTAGCATCCACCCAAAGCTTATCGAGATTAAGGGACAAATAGCGAGCGTCTGCGTCAAAGAGGTCTGTTCCGGACTCCTCTTCCAGACTCCGGATCTCCCGGATCGCCTGGCGAAGGCTGGCCTTCGGATCTTTGCCCCGTTCCCAGAGAAGATTAGCAGCATAGTTTCTTTTAATACGGCCATCGGGAGAGAGCGCTATACAGGCAAGTAATGCTTGCGTCTTATCCCTCATGGCCTGAGAAGAAGAACTGCCATCCAGTTCCCACCGGAAGTGACCAAAAAGAAAAAGTCTGGCCGGGACCATCTTACTCCCGGTTTTCTCTATCATTGGGATATCTTCAGTCACGAAATGATCTCATCCGTTGTAGAACCTGTTTAAGGACAACATTACATCATTTGGATATCTAACCCTACGATATTAGTCTCCTTTAACAGGGGTTGTAAATATATAAGAATTGATATGCACGCCTTGCGAGCTTCTTTCTAAATCAGACTTTCAGAGCGTTTTGTCTTTAATAGGAAACGCTCTAGCCCCAAAACTCTCATTGGAAAAGATAAAATCTTTAGAGGGTAAGGACCTGGTCAAGCCGATCGAAGCCCCGCGACAACAGCCTCTCATAACAGTTTTCAAAAAAGGAAATGCCTATGATCCATTTAGATCATGACGCTCAAGGTAGTATATGATCAACTGTGATCCACCCGTTGATGTTTAAACTCAACGACCTTTTTGAGTGATGGAGCATCACATATATAAAAACGGGTGCAGCTAATAAACTGCAGCAAAGGAGGAGAGCGAATGCAGTTACGGGTCTGACCGGTATTTTACCGGAAATGATATCAAACCCAATTCATGGGTTTCCGGTCGGTCCGATATAGTAAGTCCAGTGAGATATTTTGTTTTCTGATGAATTTTCTGAGAAAACAATCACAACATCATTCACACGCTTTGTTTCACTGGATTTATATCTTCGACTGTACGCCAATCTATACCCCGTTGGCGTACAGCTCCTCTTTCCTTTTTCAGATCAGTTGCAGGTTATTGGCAATAGAAACAGCTTGTGTTCTGTTTTTCGCCTGCAAATCCTTCATCAGGTTCGATACATGCACCTTCACCGTTCCAGGAGAGATACCCAGCTCATCCGCGATGGCTTTATTGGACTTGCCTTCGGAAATCGCCTGCAAGACCTGAATTTGCCTTGGGGTGAGGAGCTGTTTGATTTCATCAGGGAAAGTTGCCTTCGCCGCCCTGCCGGGTGCTCCTTCACGATTAAAACTCTCATGCACCTCAGGCGGAAAATACTGTCCCCCGGCAAGCACAAGCTGAATCGCTGCGAGCGTTACATCCCGGGACGCAGAGCGATCCAGAAATCCACGTATATTGTTGCGAAGAACATCCTTCACAGACGCCGGACTGACAGCATCCCCGACAACCAGAACCGGCGTCTTGATTGCGATATCACGAAGCCGGATTACCGCGGGGTCTTCCATATCGATGCGCCTATCCATCGTCAGAAGGACTATATCCGACTCGTGATCTTCAAGGCATGTAATCGCTTCTTCAACCGATGCTGCTTCACATATGAAACAATCGTCAAACTTGTTTTCAAGGGCAAGCCGCAAACCGCTGCGGCAGATCTCCGATCTATCTACAATCAAAGCACGCATGGATAGAACACCTTATTTATTATTTCTTCCCAGATCTCGAGTGAAAATAGCAATCAATTGTTCTACTGTTAAGTCTTCCGTTAGGTAAATTTATCAAAACATAACAATAGTTTGTAACTTTCACCTCCCTCTTCGGAATTCAACCCGAACGGCATAATCTTTTAGTTATAATTAACCATAAATATTATAGCATGATCCCTGAATCATCGTTTGTTTAAAATCAATGTCACTCCGTCAAAATATGCAGCAAAAAGAATCATTAACCGGTTAAATTGTATACAATTTACAATTTTGCTCTTTCCTGATGACTACGCGTCATGGTCTGGTTTGCTGCAAGGGCAATTTCGAACGCGCAATCCATGGCAAGCTTCCGGCCCAATTCGGGCCGGCTCTTTTATACCAACTTATGGCAAAGTCGGCAGGTTAGAATCTTTCCAATTTTGATAACGCTTCCGAAAATTACTTGCAAGTTATTGATTTTAAACGATTTTTCTTTACATTAGAAACATTCTTGTGTTATAGAGGCGATACTTCTGAGAGGAGAGAGCGCCATGAAAGGTGACCGAAAAGTCATTCAACACCTGAATGCTGTTTTGAAAAATGAACTGACAGCAATCAATCAGTATTTTCTGCATTCGCGTATGGCTGGAGACTGGGGTCTCGAGGAGTTCGAAGAGCGGGAATACAAAGAATCCATTATTAAAATGAAAATGGCCGACAAGGTCATTAAACGCATCCTGTTTCTGGAAGGTCTCCCAAATCTTCAGGATCTCGGCAAGCTCATGATTGGCGAGGATGTCGCTGAAATGCTGTCCTGTGACATGAAGATGGACGAAGCCTGTCATGCTGCCCAGAAAGCCGCTATCGCCGTTTGCGAGGATCTTCAGGACTATGTCACACGGGACATGTTGGAAGAAATCCAGGAAAAACAGGAAGACCATATTGACTGGATCGACACCCAACAGGGTCTGATCAAGTCTATGGGCCTGCAAAACTATCTGCAATCACAAGCATCCTGAGGAGAAGATCATGAAAGGAAGCAAAAAAGTACTGGATCAGCTGAATGAACTCCTCAAGGGTGAGTTGACAGCTGCCGATCAGTATTTCGTACATTCGGAAATGTATAACGACTGGGGTTTGACAGAGCTCTATGAGCGTCTTCACCATGAGTTTGAAGAAGAGCTTGAGCATGCCAAACGGCTGATTGAGCGTATTCTGTTCCTCGAAGGCACCCCTAAAGTCGGTGCCAGGGACAAGCTGCTCATCGGTAAAGACGTACCAAGCATGCTTGCCAATGATCTCAAATCCGAAATCAGCGTTGTCAAAGCTTTGAAAAAGGCCATCAAGATCTGCGAGGACGAGCAGGATTACCAGTCCCGCGAAATTCTGGTGAGCCTTCTGGAAGATACAGAGGAAGATCACACCTACTGGCTAGAAAAGCAGCTAGGCCTGATTGAAAAAATGGGTCTGGAAAATTACATACAGTCAAAGGCTTCTTCATCCTGAGGTGAAGCGCCGCACTGTTCATAGTGAGGACCAAGGCTCTCAATTCCTTTTCTTCACTGTGTTGATGACCGTCGGGCCCCGTCCCCCTGGAGCCCGGCGGTCAATTTGTCTCCCCTCACTCCTTTCGGATTTCAATCCTCTTTAAAAAAAGGCAGGAAGCTTTCCAGGACCGCATTCGGGTTTTCCTCCTGCGCGAAATGCCCTGCATCAACAGGATCTCCGGTCACCTCTGTCGCCCATTTCCGCCACAAGCCTAAAGGGTTTCCCGTCTGAGCCGGAAAGCCGGACCGGGCATACACAAAATGCAGCGGGGCTTTGACCAAAGCACCATCTGACTGATCCTGCTTATCCAGTTCCCGATCAATCATTGCTCCTGCCCGGTAATCTTCGCACATGGCATGAATACGGGCAGGTTCCAGGAATTGTGCCCGGTAACTCTCCAGTGCCTCTTCCGAAAAGACATCAAGGTTCTTGCCCTTTGTCCAGCTTGTCAGCGTCCAGTCGAGATAACCAACCGGGTCCGCCCCAATCATTTTTTCCGGTAACGGGAAAGGTTGGGCAAGAAACGGCCAATGATACGCCTTAAGCGCCATTTCCGCATTGAAAGAATCCCACATATCGGACGTTGGGATAACCTCAATGATACCCAGTTTACGAACAGCTTGTGGGTGATCAAGAGCCATACGATAGGCTACTCTTGCTCCCCGATCATGCCCCAGTATATGAAAAGCGTCATGACCCAGTTTTTTCATCAGCGCGACAAGAAGGTTACCTGTAAATCGCTTGGAAAAAGAAAAATGATCTCCAACCGTTCCCGGAATACTGCTGTCGCCATATCCTGGAAGATCAACAAAAATACACTCAAACTCTTCAGAAAAGCGATCCGCAATCTTTCCCCATGTTTTGTGAGTCTGAGGATAACCATGCAAAAACAGGAGGGGCTGCCCCTGTCCGCCCCGCACAACATTTAAAGCCAGATCGTCAATTGTAACGAACGATCGATCGAACCGGGAAAAATGTGAAGGCGACATTATGAGACCTCTTTTATGACTGGAACGAACAGCAAGGGAATGTATCTGGCGAGACGTTGAAAATAACGTCTGCTTGCCACCAAAGACAGTAAATTTTCCTGAGAATGCTGAATCTTCTTGACATAATTGCGAATGATTATCATTTTCATTATCAATTTGATACCGCATCAGGATTTATTATGTCCCAGTCGCCCGCTTTGCCCGATAGCCTTACAGAACTCGGCTTCTCCGAACAGCTGACATTGTGGAGTCTCCGATATTGGGCGGACTCCTATCGCAAGGAACAGTCTCCTTACATGGTTCTGAAAGACGCTTACCGGTTGGCTAAGGTTCCAGACGGGCTAACAGCTCTGGATAATTTCATGACTCTCCTGATTTCCGGAAACAGCCGTACGGTAGATATTCGGTGCCTGTGCTGCCGCGGCATTTCTCCTGATGAATGGCGTATCCTCCAATCTCTGGCGCTAACCCAGGAAAAGAACCCGTATGCGGCAGCACCTCTCATTTCATTGTTCCTTGAACCCGCAGCCACCCGCATGGCGCTGCCGGTTTTGAAAGAGTGGTCCAGAAAGCTGTTTGCAGGGAATCACATCCTGCCGGTCCGGGAGGATGCTCTCGCTGTCGCCCGTACTCATTATGCATCCGCAGATATGTATCAGGAACAGCAGGAAACGGGTTTCGACCGGGAAAGACCTGCTGTCCACTAACAGACGCAGACGCTACCAGACGCAGGGAATAAGCCTGTATCGGATATCCCGGCAGTAGTCAGGATATGTCGGCAGTCCGCTCAGGAGCAGTGCTTCTTCCTTAACGATTCGGATGCACAGCAGTAAAATGAGACAGATGGAAAGTCCGACACCAATCAGCGAAGCCAGTAAAAGTGAAGCGCCGACTGACAGAAGACAAACAGCGCTATAAAAAGGATGCCGGACATATCGGTAAGGTCCTGTTGAAATCACGTGCTGTCCCCTCTCCGCCTGTAGCCGTACAACAGGGATTAAAAAGCTATTCGCCATAAGAGCTCTATATTGTATCCATAATCCGGCACAATAAAGAACAACGCCGACGAGCTGCAGGCTCCAGTGCAAAAATGAATAGCCAACCCTAACGGCTTCAAAGCCAACAGCAAGCGTCCAGGCCAATCCGACCGCCATAAAGGACAGCATGATCATCTTGTCCCAGAAAGGTTGTCTTTTCTGGATAGAAAACTTCAAACGTTCCGCCAAAAGATCGGGATCATGCTGCTTGAGCCGGATAAGAATTAACATGGCGCCAGCCAGCGTCAGAAGAAGAAGAAACCATCCTTCCAACCACATCACGGTTCCGGCACCGCCAAACAACAAGGCCGCGAAAAAGGAAAACTGCCCTGCAATGGAGATAACGGTCCGGTGGCCCATAACGCCTCTTTCTCCTGTTAACGCGCCAATCCCTTTTCGATCCAGTTAAGAGCATATCCGAGCGGACCTCTGACACCGGCTTTCGGCGCATCCGGCCTGTCTTTTTGAACCCGGGGGTTCTGTTCCAGTTTCATGAGAACAGATTTCGCCTGCTCAAGATCTTTCTTTGGAATGGAAGGGATTGGGGCATGCTTCAAATCAGCAATAAGGATTTTGTGAACAGCGCTTGTCAGCGTCCAGACGAAATGAAGCCTTACATCGCGTAATTTTTTATCTGAAGCCAATCTGTCAAGACACTCGGTTGCGTCTCGAAACAGGGAGGGCGTCGGTCGTTCCCGCAAAGCTACCGCCGCCGCATAAATCTCCGAAGCACTGGCATCCTGCCGCAAGGAGTGCTTAACAACGTCCATATCCTCCAATGCCCTGGCGCCTGCCTTTAGGGCCTCCCGCATGTCAGCAAGCTCCGGCACAGGAACATGTTCATCAAAATCCTCTAAAATCGCCGTAAAGCGCTTTTCCTGCAGCGTAAGTTCATTCTCGAGAGCCGCAATCTCTTCTCGGCTCTCTTTGACTTCCTGCTGGAGTTTTTCCAGTTCAAACTCCAGGCCACCAAGTTTAAAGCGGCTAAGCCGATCAAGGAACTCAGGATGCCGGACCAGCCAGATAAGGATGGCTAGCGCCAGAAAAGGCCATATCGAAAAATTCTCGGCCACGACCTTAAAATAGTCAAAAAAGCCTGCGGATTGATCCATCCTCCTACCCCCTTTTTCCCTCCCGCACATACGCCACACCGCGGATTTCCAGTAATGACATATTAGATCCCTCACTATACCATAGAAACAGTCACGGACTTCAGGCCAGTTCCTCCTTTATTTTCTCATACTCCTTCAGAAACGCGCCATGTGCTTCAAAGGGCATCAAGCCGATGGGGTGCAGAGCTTTGTTACCCGGCGGAGTGAGTCCCCAGACATTCCGGATTTCCTCGTGAGTTGAATTTAGTAATTCCTTCAATTCTACAGCTAACACCCGGCGATGTGCCTCTTCAATCTGTGGTGATTCAGCCTCAGTTGTCAGATTAAAGCTTGCCATCACAGCTTTACGGATCCGCTGTTCTGCTTTTTTAAATAAT
>DIYE01000319.1 GCA_002428885.1 Alphaproteobacteria bacterium UBA6062 | reverse complement strand
CTCTTCGCAGCAAACAGAACCGCCCCGTATCTCCGGATATCAGCCTCGGTCAAATCTCACTGGTAAGCGCTCGCGCGACCCCTGATGGCGCCCGAAACTGGACTGTTTCCCTTGAAATTGGCGGCGCCGATCTGTTTTCTGCCGGAGAAGCTGTCCCGCCGGAATTAACGCCTCGGAATTTCCGCCTGGAAAGACTGGACGGCCAGGCAAATCTGTCACTGGTGATCACGGCGGTTAAATGGGTTCAGCCGCCAACCTTGCTGCAACTATCCCTGTTCATGGATGCCCGCGCTGAAGAACTGGAAAACCTGAAATATTATCAGCATATCCTGCGTCTCATCGACTTTCCGGGCCACACCCTGGACCGGACAGCCAGTTCTGCCCCGATCTTCCTGCTGCAAAGCAAAAAAGCTTTGTCTTCGGATTACCAAAATGGTCCGGAACCGGTCTTTGACTATACCGCGAAGGATTTCGAATCTATCCGATCTCTCATGATCACCAATATTGAACGGTTTATTCCGAACTGGCACGAAATAACAGCCGCCGATACCGGAACCATGATCGTCGAGATCCTGGCCTATATTGCCGATTATCTCAGTTATCGTCAGGATTTTGTCGGGAACGAAGCGTATCTGCAGACAGCATTGCTCGGCACTTCGATTGACCGGCATGCCCGCCTGCTGGGCTATTTTGCCGAGGCAGGCTGTGCCCCGAGAACAGTTCTGACATTCGAGGTCTCAGAGCCGCTACGGGTACCTTCCGGAACCGCTGTCCTGAGTAGTCATCATGCTCATCAAAGGCGGTTTGTCACCCGGAACAGCGATCTGTTTCACCGCAGCCTCAGCGGCGGCGCAACCTGTTACGAAACCCGTCACGCACTGATGGCGAGGCCGGGCCTGAACCGTCTCAGAATTCACGATTTCGGGCTGAGTGAATTCACCCTGTTCGCCGGGGCGACCGATGTCATTGCGGAATTTCCCGATATGACCAGTGACGAACCTGTTCCCCTGAAAATCGGTGATGTGATTGTCTTGCAGCATATTTCCGATACAGACCTGCTGCCCCAAGCGACATCCTCCGACTTTTTGAGAGCCCATGCCGTCCGACTAACGGATATCGAAAAACTCCAGCATCCGGCCGGTTCTTTTTCCGAAACAACCCTGGTCAGCCTTCGCTGGCAGGCACAGGACGCCCTGCCGCAGGATCTCCGAGTAACCATCAAACCATCGCAGCCGGGCAGCACCAGTCAAACCGTTGCCGCTATCTTCGCCAATGCGGTTGAAGCGGAATATGGCCTGACACGAGATCTGGAACTAACCGTTAGTGATCAAATGGAAGCTGATGACTGGCAGCCAAGTCTTCCGGCTCTCCCTCTTCAGTCCTTGTCGGATCATGAAAACGGAACGCCTCTGGCCATGAGCGAGTTTCTGTCCGCAAAACCGGAACAGATAAGCTATCCCGCCATCAAACTGACCGATAGTCCTTTATTCGGGCCGTCCCTCTCCGCCCCAGACCAGATCTGGCACCCGACCAGGGACCTTTTGCGCCATGACGGATCAGATCGGGTCTTCAAGCTTGACCGTAACGAAGATCGCAGTGTCACCCTGCGCTTTGGTCGAAACGGGATGGGAAGAACCCCTTCTTTAAGTCGGCGTTACACGGCCCATATTCGCGAAGCGGTCGGAAGCGCCGCCAGCGTCGGTGCCAATGTCCTGACTGTCGCCGCCCCTCCAGACAAGCATTTCTCCGATTTTGCAACCCGTCTCATCCGGGTCAATAATCCGTTGCCTGCGACAGCGACCATTAGCGAGGAAAGCCGGGAAAGTGTTCGGATCAGATCCGCTGACATGCTGCAGGATGACAGGCTTTGTGTAACTCTGGAAGACTATCGCAGATTTGCCTGTAGCCTCACGGATGTCCGGGATGCCAATTGCTGGATCGTCGGCAATGAACCCTGGCCCTATATCCATATAGCCATCCTGGCCCGTCACAGCAATGTTGTGGACGATACGCTGACACTGCTTGTAAAACAAACCGTTGCTGAACGCCGCCCGATCGGCAGGCGACTGATCGTTACTGGCCCAAAACCTGTCCCGCTGCAGATTTGCCTGAAAGTTCTGCCCGCCGAAGGCTATGCCACAACCAATCTGGATAAAAAAATCGTCGCTGCAATCGGTGATACAGAAAGAGGAGAAGATACCAGTTTCTTTTCCAGGCAGAAAACAGGCTTTGGACAGATCCTTTATGCGAACCAACTCCTGGCCTTCCTGTCGAATATCGATGGTATTGCAAACATCAAGCTAACGTCCTTCCGGCGACTGGATACAACAGGCCCTGCCGTCAATGAAGCCCTTATCTTTACCGACGGAGAAATTCCGCTGCTCGGCGACAGGGTCGCCAACCCGGAGGACGGGCGGCTGCTGATCGAGTTTGAAGAAAGGACCATGGCATGATGTTACCTGATCGCCACGATCTCTTTCAAAAGACCGGGATGCGGAGCGGGAGGCACGCCCCTAACCTGGTCAACCCGCCAAACCGCCCAGACCTTCACTGGCGCCTTGCGACCGCATCCGCCTTTTTTGAAGAGATGAAAGAACGGCTCAAATATACCACCAGAGACGGTGATTTGCTGCCAACACCGACCGGCCCGTTGACGGATCTGGTCCGTAATCCGGAAACCGACTGGGCAGCGGCTCTCATGAAATCCTGGTCAGTCGTCGGTGATATTCTATGCTTCTATCAGGAACGCCTGATCAACGAAGGTTATATCGGCACGGCCATCCGACCGGATTCCATTACATTTTTATCGGCAACCCTTGGCGGTGATTTCGGCCCTGCAGGATGGCATCATATGTCCGGCTATTTCCGATTCCCCGGCACAGCCGGTTCTGCCCAGGTGATAATGATCGTCCGAGAAGGGGAAGGGTTTCCGAACCGCCAGACCCTCCGGCGCAATAACGTTCTCAGGCGGGTAACTCCGGGGGGTGGCGGCCCTCTGGAGTTTGCTGTAACGGCCGATACCCTGATCGATAGTCGCTGGAACCGACTGTCCCCCAAGAGACCGGAAAACCAAACCAAACTCCCCGTCAAGCCGGTGATCACGCGGGCAGGAGAGGTTTTCGAAGGAAGCCAGCTCAAACTCAAAGCCGGTGATTTACTCCTGGCAGCGCAGCAGGTCGGTACAGAAAGCCTGTATAACCTGTGCCATATCACCAGTGTGAGAGTGCAGCAGCCTTTCCGCGAGACCACCGTTACGTTCAGAGCGGACGGGAACTCGCAGAACGATCGCGCAATAGAAACCAACACCTCTCCGATTTATCGTCAAACCCGTAGTTATGCGGCTTTCGGCGCCGAAGCACCCCGGTTGGTCAGCCAATCTTTAGCGATGCGAATGCAGCATATCGCTTCGGGCGGCGTGGAAATCTGGTCGCCAAAGATCAATGGCACATCCCCGAATAAAGCGCAAAAGACCGACAATAACGGTTTACCGGCTCATCCGGTTACAGATTTTCTGGTTACCCGGGACGGAACATTCTATCTGGCAACAACCAACGGCGTTTTATATCGGGAACCCTCTTCCGTCCTCTGGAAAGAGGCCAATCTCGGTTTGGTCAAACGCAAAATCCAGACCCTGTGCGAAGATAAAAACGGTCTGATCTATGCGGGCACAGTGAGCGGCGGCGCCTATCGCAGCCTTGGACACGGCTCGGCCTGGAGCAGCCTGCCGGCCGGATATATCATCAAAAGCGGACCCCTTGGCAAGAAGACGAGCCTGAAAACAAGCCTGCCCGCCACAACGGTCAACAAGCTGGCTCTGGGGGAAAATGCCTGGCCGCTGGCAGAAGGAGATGACCTGCCTGCTTCCTTGACAGGGTTGGTCGTCGCTGCAACAGATAACGGATTGTTTGGAAATGACCAAAAGGGGACGGGCTGGCTGTCCATCCCTATGGCATCGACAGGGTCAGAGACGTCTGGGCCCAGCGGTTCTCAACCTCAAAGCGCCACGCCGCTGCTGGATGCGGTTATTATCTGCCAGGACAGCAAATCCTTCATTATCACCGCTTCGGAAAAAACGCTCACTATCGTTCCGTATGCGAAACAAAATCAGATATCCAACAATGGCAAAACGGCCGAGGATCCCAAAAGTTCTGATCACGGGGCTGCTAAAATTCCCAATATCCTGGTGGTCGCCTTCGATGCCCTGGCTAAAATCGGTGAAATAGCGGCCCGCCCCGTGACCGCTTCTTCGAAAAAGATACTGTCTGTCCTCAAGAAGGTGCCTGCAAGCGTTCAGAAAACGGTCGAATGGATTGCCGATGTGGATCCGCTGCACTGGGCCTCCGGCAATCTCCCCTATCCCGGATCAACCATTGAGCTGACGGGTAAATTTATTAGTCTGCAAGTGTTCCGGGAAACAGGAAAGATCTGCATCGCCGTCAGCACAACATCCGGCCTCTACAGATTTGATCCCGAATCCGGGCAGATGCAATCAATGCAGGAAGGCTTGCCCACCTCCCTGTCTCCAGCTCCGAAACTGTCCCCGGTCAAGGAACCGGCATTATTCGGGGGTGCATTACTGGTCATTCTTTATCAGAACAGGATTTATGGTTATTTCGACACGGGGCAATGGCAACCGCTTATGACCCTCCCGGCATCACAAGGAGAACCTGCCTTAAAACCGAGCTACCCGGAACAGGTTCTCTGTGACCATGAAGGTCGGCTTTGTACAATTCGCCCCCTCTTTTTCCAGACGGAATGGCCGGATTTCCACTTTGGAAACAAAGCAGGGTCCCTTCATCAGATTGACGTAGCCGGCCTCAAGGAAAACATACTGCCCGGAACTGTCGGCGCCCTCGTCAACAAAGACGAAAGCAAAAGATTTTTCTTCACAATCAATGTCGTAAAATCTCTTGTCCGGCAGGATTTCGGACTAAAATCCCCCGTTAAGCGCCTGGAAATCAGCGCAATAACCCCATCCTTTATTCCCGGGGATTTTGACCGCCGCACCGCGAAAGTCATCCTGCCCGGTAAACAACTGATCTCCGCCTTCCCTGTTTCTGCCGAGACCAAGATCATCGCCGGAGCCCGTCTTGATATTACCGGTGCCATCCCGGATCTAACGGGTCGTACAATAGCCATTCGCGGACCAGCGGCACGGGCCCTGCCGGTCCCTCTGGGAGGGATCCTGAACGGCTCCGTTACGGACGACGGCTTCAAACCTGACGATCCTGCTGCCTTGCCTCTTCGGGATATCCGATCCCTGACCCTTTTACCCGACAATCAGATACTGGCCGTCGCACCGGACGGGGTATGGCAGGGAGCCATAGGCCATAGCTGGACACAGGTACAGGACGGCATTTCTGATGATAATGCGGTTTTCTTGAAGGCCTATATGCGAAAAGAGGGCGGGCATTTCCTCCTAAGCAAGACAAACCTCTACACCCGAGGTTCTTCTTCGGCACCCTGGACATGTTGCAACACCCCTCAAACAGGGAGTTCCTTTACCAGTTTTCTGGACATTTCGAACGATCCCGCTTCCGCCAAGGCCGGGGCAAAGCTGCTTGGCACCAAGGGCGATGGCCTGTTTTTTCGAAAGCCCAATGAGACGAACTGGACCCCTGTCACCTGGACACCCATCGCCAGGGACGCAACCATTCTCTCCATGGAGGAAACAGGGGACGGCTCCGTGTTTATCGGAACGGACTCCCAGGGGCTGTTCCATGTCACACCGGATCTCAGTAACTGGGTCCGGATCGATTTGCCCGCCCCCCTCAAGACGATACCGATCCTCCAACATCAGGGAATGGATCTATTGATCGGCACCCATGAGGGAGCGCTTTATCGCCTGCACCGGGAGGCCGGAAAATACCGATTGACCTCCCTCTATGCCCTGCCGGAAAAAACAGCCATTCTGGATATTGCAACGACGGAAAACCAGATTGTTGCCGGTCTGCAGGGCGGGGGGCTATTAAGCTCTCGCGATAACGGCAAAAACTGGTCCTCCTGCACAACAGGACTATGCGGTTCCGTCCATGCTCTGCTCAGGCTTGCAGAAAACTGGCTGATTGCCATGTCACCCGAACTACCCGATCCTGCCTCTCAAAATACGGCCCTTATAAAACCGCAAAGACTGTTTGAAATTGCGGCCGATCCCTACATCGCCGAACTGGATCAGCGGCTTTTCAGTCAATCCCTGGAAACCGACCTGGTTCAAGCAAAGGCCAAGCTTCCCAAAAATCCGGCTGTTCATATCCTTTGCGAGAGCATGAGCTGGCTCCTCCTTCCTGCAAATACCGACAAACCGGAAGAGAAACATGAAGCCATGCTATTGCTGTTGAACGAAGGAAACAGGATCATTGTCTCAAGACTTGAGGGAACCTTTCCCATTCTCGCCAAGAAGACAGCGTCATCCGGAGGCCTGGACGTCTTTGATCTCTCCTTGTCCTCTGGCCGCACCCTCCGGGTAAATTCCTATCCGAACCAGATTGTTCTTCGCCCGGCGCTTGCAAAAGATCCCTCAGGCACCGAACTGCTAACGGTTTCCCAGTGCCTTGAGCAACCGGACATTGATGCGACAACCCTTGCCACGACACATTCTCTGCAAACGATTTTTGAGGCCGGGCGAACCGAAATAAACGGCAATATCGTCAGCCTCTCTCAAGGCCAGATCGTCAAGGACGACGTCATCGGGGACGGAAATGCCGCTGCTTCCTTTCAGAGTTTCACACTCAAAGCCGGGCAGCTCGTCTTTATTGAACCGACACCAAATGATGTACAGCCTGCCCTCTCTGTTACGGTTGATGGACTGCCGTTCAGACAGATTGCCGATTTATCCGCCGCAGGGCCGAAGGATCGCGTCTTTATTCTGTCCCTGAATGATAAGGGTATCGCAACCCTGACCTTCGGGGACGGTATCACCGGTACACGCCTGCCAACGGGAACCGGCAATGTAAAGGCCTCCTACAGGGCCAATATGACCCCCTTCGATGCAGAGGATGATAAAGCGCGTTTTATCCTGACGGACCCTCCCTACGGCCTGTCAACCAGCGCCCGCCC
>DIYE01000215.1 GCA_002428885.1 Alphaproteobacteria bacterium UBA6062 | reverse complement strand
TTTGGAGCCCCATTGGCTACATTTTTCAGAGACTTTAATGCGTGCCTGAGTGGGGCGCTTATACCAACCGCGGAAACGAAAAACCGGATCACCAAGCAGGCTCCAGAAGTGATATTCAATCTTAAATTCCGAGGTGGACAAGCCTTCACCCCGGCGCTGGCCCAGGTCGAAAGCGGAAAAGCTATTGTCATCGCGAACCTCGGCTATGCCTTTGGCATAAAACTCTGCAGCACCGACTGATGAAGTCGTCACCACATAAAAACCCAAAGAAATTGCGACGAAGAAAGCAAGGTAACGATTACAGCAAAACATACTTCTTCTCAAAGTTTGTTGTCTCTCAGGAATTTTCTGGCAGACTTATTGTCCTGTTTTGCCGCTTGTTTGAGGAGGGCAATACCACGATCTCTGTCTTCACGCACACCGTCCCCGAGGAAGTAGAGTTTTCCAAGATGGAACTGCGCTTGTGGTAGTTTTTGTTTCGCTGCTAGAGTGAGTAATTTGACAGCCTTATCCCTGTCGTGATCAATCCATTCCGCATAAAGATATATCCATCCGAGTGTAAATTGCGCAATAGCATGTCCATCTTCGGCCGCAGCTTTGTACCATTGAACGGCCTGGTCGTAATTTTTTTGAATGTCATAAGCCCGACCCAGTTGATACTTGAACCGCTCCGTTTGGGGAGAATTGTCAATCGCCTGTGAGCAAACATCTATAGCGATCAGCGCATCGACTTGTTTAAAGGTGATGCCCGGCACATGTTTGGGCTTGGACGGATCGCTCGCCAATGCTGCAAATCTGTCGCAAGAATTTATCTCTCTTTGACCGTCGGCGGGGATACGAGCGTTGATTTTCGCCTTGTCCGATTCAGCGTTTTTGACTCCTGCCTGAGCTGCGCGATTTATCCAGTACTGAGCCTTTCGCATGTTTAGAAAGAAGCTGGGGTTATCGCGGTACATGAGTGCTATATTGCGTAAAGCCGATTTGTAATTCTGAGCCGCAGAGAGTTTATAAAACTCTTCAGCGCGCGAGATATTCATAACGACGCCTTTTCCGTATTGATAGGCATAGGCAAGGTTATTTTGCGAAGCCGCATAGCCGAGTGCAGCACCGCGTTCGTAATGCCGAAGTGCCTTTTGCTGATCTTTCGGAACGCCCAAGCCATTTGCGTGCATCCAGCCCAGAAAGTGAAGAGCAGATGCCGTATCGTGCCTAGCAGCCTTTTCAAACCAAAGTCTGGCTTTGTCATACTGCTTAGATCTGTAATGCACATAGCCTGCCCCATACTGGGCGTTGGCGTAACCCTGTTTTGCAGCACTCTCGATCCATTTCAAGGCTACGACTTTATTCTTGGCTGTTCCGGTACCTGTATAGAAAAGATGGCCAAGTTCATATTGAGCGACTGGTAAGCCCGTTTCGGCAGCTCGCTTGATAAGTTCAAAAGCCTTTTCAGGGGCTGGATCAACGCCGTATCCCTCTTTGTAGGCCAATCCCAGCCCCAAAATTGCCCCTGTGTGATTAAGATCGCCCCCTGTCTGGTAGGCCTTGAATGACTTCGCCATGATAGCAGGATCATTGTTCGTATCCTTTGCTAGGGTTAAATAGGCGTCGCCTAGCAAATCAAAACCGGAGGGGTAAGTGTTGACGGCAGAACGAGAATAAAGCGAGATCGCTTGTTCCATATCACCGCTTGCCTGATGCGCTCTTCCCAAAAGGGCAGTCAGATGGGGATCGTTCGGGTTTTTTTCAAGCGCCTTTGTGCACCTTACCAAGGCCTTAGCAAAATCCACCTTCTTGAGGGGAACCGGTAAGAGTCCTGCCGGACGCAAACTGTCTGTGTCAAAGGTTGTTGCTTCAATACATAACTCTCTTACAAAACGCTCATCAGAAAGGGTCTGGAACATCTTCTCCAACCTAAGAACTTCCTGATAAGCCTTACCTCCATAGTTATTGGCAGAGCCCACCCAATTGCGCGTGCCTTTTGAAATCAAGAGGTAATCCGAATAATCGCCTTCCCCTCTTGTGAGGGCATCGGTGAATAATACATATCCACGAAAAGAACCTAGCTGAGCTGCACGTTTACCCCATGAGTAAGCTTTAGCGCTACTGAGCTTGGGCGCTCCCGGAGCGAATTGGTTTTCCACCAGCTCCTTCGCTGCCCAAACGTCACCTGCATCTGCTGTATCCTCAAGCAAGGCAAGTGCTTGCTTTTTATAGGTGTTATCTTCCAAATTCCGGTAGATTTCGTAGAGGGTTCGAATAGCGCCTTTATCGCCGTTTTGCCGCGCGATCTCCAGCCAATGCGCCGCCAGCGGGATCTGGTCCTGTTTATAATATAGTTGGCCTAGTGCTGCCGCAGCCCTGGAATCGCCTTGTTCTGACGCTTTCTTCAGCCATCCAATCGACGTTTTTATGTTCTCCTTTGCATCTGCTCCTTCACGAAGCAGTTGGCCAAGGGGGAAGAAGGCTGCACCATAGCCTTGAGCGGCAGCTTTCTCGAAACGCCTTAGCGCGCCTCCCTTGTCACCTGCGACAAGCGCCGCGCGTGCAGCATTTACAAGCATACGCGGATGATCACCGACCAAAGCAAGCGCCGTATCACAGGCTGCTGTCGCCTTTTTGGCATCAAGTTTGCGTAGAGCGACACCCGAAACTTCCTTCGGTCGTGCTCGATCAAACGGACTAGCTGCAAGCTGATCACATGCACGTGCTTCATCAGAGACCTCGAAGACCTCTCGAGCCTCCATAATTTCAGCCAGGATCTCTAGAGCTTTTTCATAGTGGGGAGAATCCGGCGATGTGCTGCTTAAGAACCCGGTCAACGCCGTTTGAGCTCGGTTGTGGCGTTTGAGTGCATGACTTACCCGCCCATCCAAGTATAAAAAGTCAGGTGTTGCAGGCACGTCCAGTTTCCGCATCTGCTCGATAAGCTGGTCGGCTTTCTTGAAATCCCGGCTCTTAACGGCTTTATAAACACGTTTTTCTAGAACTTGGTGCAACACCGCAGGAGGTAGATCTTGAGCAGAGACGCTCAACGAAACACTTTGAGCAAGAACTGCAATAAGCAGGAGTATCGGAAATTTCATCTTGAGTACTGTTATCGAAGCCGAAGAATCACAAACACTTACAATATGATAGATCTATTACGAAATCATTTTTAACCGCAGTTCAATTTTTAGGATATTCGTCCATAGGCGGGCTGATTGCGGTTCGGCCAGGCGCGAGTGATTTCAGACTATTTCACGATGCGAAGACTAAGCATCCAGGGCGTTACTTTTTATCTCGTGAAACGGCATTTTCGACGGCCCGGACGTTATCGCTCGTGTCTTTTTTGAGGCCTTCCCAAGTGTCACCGCAGCCGGTCAGGGTGGCGGCTACACCAAGCAGGATGGATGAATAGAGGGCTGTACGGATTTGATGCATGTCTTCTCCTGAAGTTCTTATAAAAACAGGAGCAATAGATCGGATCTGTGGCTGTATTGGGGCGGAAATACGGAGTGATTTCAGCTTTTGGGCACAAAGTCTGTCAGGAGGTCCATCAGGGCCGGATGTAGGGCTTCTCCTGAAGAAATAACCGTGTCGTGGGTCGGGTTTTCCCGGTTATACAGAAGCGGTTTGCCTTTGGAGGTTGTGGAAACGCCGCCGGCTTCAGAGAGGATCAGATCGGCTGCGGCCACATCCCATTCGCTTTTGGCAGAGAGGGAGAGGGACGCGTCATATTTTTGCGCAGCCACCAGAACCATCCGATAGGCGATGGAATTGATATGGCTGAAATCGGCACCGGGAGCATCCTCCAGCCAGTTATGCCATTCAAAAGCCTTGCGGCTGGCCAGAAGTTTAGTGCCATCCAGACTGTCACCGGGGCTGCAATCCAGCTTTTTGCCATTGAGATATGAGCCTTGTCTAAGAGCCGCTTCAAAGAACTCTTCGGTCACCGGATTGAAAACAACAGCACAGACGGGATGTCCATCCTCCACGAGGGCGGCAGAGACGGTAAATTCCGGTTTTCCGGCGATGAAAGAACGGGTGCCGTCGATAGGGTCGACGATCCATACCCGGGATTTGCCAAGCCGGTCTTTATCATCCGCCGTTTCTTCCGACAGCCAGCCATAGTCCGGATGGGTGGTCAGCAGGTGTTCCCGAAGATAGGTATCGATGGCAAGATCGGCCTCGCTGACTGGGTCGCCGGGTTTTTTCTCCCAGCTTTTCAGCTCACCGTGAAAATACTCAAGGGCAATCCGTCCGGCCTCACGGACAGAGCGGACAAGCTCTGCCTGTTCTTCCTCAAATCTATGACTCACGTGCCTGCCACCATCATTCCATCGATACGTATTGAAGGGGCGTTTGTGCCGAATTTGAATTCGAGATCATCTGCAGGCGTGAGGTTCATAAACATATCCAGCAGGTTGCCGGCAACGGTCAGTTCGGACACCGGGTAGGTAATTTCACCTTTTTCGATCCAGAAACCGGAGGCGCCCCGACTATAATCACCGGTCACACCATTGACGCCAAACCCGATAAGGCTGGTGATATAGAAACCGTTTTCTATATCTTTCACCATGTCACTGTGGTTGGTTGATCCTGCTTCCATATAGAGGTTGGTGGTGGATGAGCCGGGAGGGGAGGATGTTCCTCTTGTTGCGCGGCCATTGGTTTGTAAGCCTAATTGCCGGGCTGACGCGGAATTAAGGATCCAGCTTGTCAGGCGGCCATCCTGGATAAGATCAAGACGGCCGTTACCGACACCTTCCCCGTCAAAGGGTTTGG
>DIYE01000087.1 GCA_002428885.1 Alphaproteobacteria bacterium UBA6062 | reverse complement strand
GTCGAGGCTGGCCGACAGCATTTTGGCGGCGATCTGAAAGGCAAATGGATCCTGACGGCCGGTCTTGGCGGCATGGGCGGCGCGCAACCGCTGGCTGCTACCATGACCGGTGCCTCCATGCTTGCCGTTGAGTGCCAGCCAAGCCGCATTGAATTCAGGTTGCGCTCCGGCTATCTGGACAAGCAGGCTAAAACCCTGGATGAAGCCATGGAAATGATCTCTGATGCCACCGCCAAAGGCGAAGCGGTTTCCGTTGGCCTTCTCGGCAATGCCGCTGACATCTTCCCGGAGATCCTGGAACGGGGTGAGCTGCCGGATCTGGTAACAGACCAGACATCCGCTCATGATCCCATCAACGGCTACTTGCCTCAAGGGTGGTCATTGGCCGACTGGGAAACCAAGCGCGAAAGCGCACCGGCCGAAGTTGAACAAGCTGCCCGTAAATCCATGGCTACCCATGTGAAGGCCATGCTTGATTTTATGAAACGCGGCATTCCAACAGTCGATTATGGGAACAACATTCGCCAAATGGCCCTTGAAGAAGGTGTCGAGAATGCTTTTGATTTCCCGGGCTTTGTTCCAGCCTATATACGCCCCCTTTTCTGCCGCGGTGTTGGTCCGTTCCGATGGGCAGCCCTGTCCGGTGATCCGGAGGATATTTATAAAACCGACGCCAAGGTAAAGGAACTCATCCCCGATGACGCGCATCTGCATAACTGGCTCGATATGGCAAAGGAGCGCATCCAGTTCCAGGGCCTACCCGCCCGTATCTGCTGGGTCGGTCTGGGTCAGCGTCACCGCCTGGGTCTTGCCTTCAACGAAATGGTCAGAACCGGTGAGTTGAAAGCACCTGTAGTGATCGGTCGGGACCATCTGGATTCAGGTTCTGTCGCCAGTCCGAACCGGGAAACGGAAGCCATGATGGACGGCTCCGACACTGTCTCTGACTGGCCCTTACTCAATGCCCTGCTTAATACAGCTAGCGGTGCCACCTGGGTCAGCCTGCATCATGGCGGCGGCGTCGGCATCGGCTTCTCTCAGCATTCCGGCATGGTCATTGTCTGTGACGGCACAGAGGAAGCCGACAAACGTATCGCCAACGTTCTGTTCAACGATCCGGCCACAGGCGTCATGCGTCACGCCGATGCCGGTTACGACATCGCCAAAGAATGCGCAAAGGAAAACAACCTCAACCTGCCATTCCTGAAATAGGCGGATTGCCCCGATACCGTTCGCACCTCCCGGAACGAACGGTATCCTTCTTACATTCCCCCGGCCCGCCCCTGCGAAAAGAAGGTATTTTATATTTTCTTTCTTTTATTATTATATCCGTATGCAATCCGATGACCGCTGAGGTGAGCTTTACGGATCTGCAAGAAAGGGTACAGAAGTTTTCTATTTGGTTTCATTCAGAGTGGAAGCGGGTCCTGTGGAAGACAAAAAAGATATAATAGTAAAGGGAGCTTTTTCGCTCCTGATGAAAGAAGGAGTGCAGGCGCTGTCATTTGACGGGGTCGCGCAGGAGGCGGGATTATCCAGGCAACTGGTACGCTATTACTTTTCGGAAAAAGATGATCTGATGATGGCCCTCTGTGACTATCTGGCAGATCTTTACCGGGAAGCCTTGTTGAAGGGGGTCGCCGCCGCAGAACCAAAAAACCGACTGAACCTGTTCCTCGATTTCTATTTCGACCTTGTCGAAGCACATCCGAAACCGCGGGATGATCAGGTCTATGATGCGATCTTCGCCTGGGCTGCCGGCAATCCCAAAATACAGGAAAACCTGCGGACCCAATATGGGTTACTGGGACAGGTCGTTGCTCACGAAATATCTCTTATGCTGCCCGGCCTCACAAAAGATGAGAGTCAGGAGCTTTCCTACCTCTTCGTCTGCCTGATGTACGGACATTGGAAGATGGTTGCCTCTCTCGGCCTCAGCGAGGACCATAAATATGTGGTGAGACGGTCCATGGATCGGCTGCTGAAATCCTATTCCCAAAAAACGTTTGAACCGTTGAAACAAATCGAAGTCTGGCGATAGGATTCATCTTCGAATATCAGATATCAGGTAGAATTGGCTCGACCTTCGCAACTTTTCGGCAAATTTCGATTTGTCGAAATGAAAAATTTTGCAAAAAATTTTTACTTCTCCCGAAAACAGAACGCCTGATTTATAAGTAATTCGAGAAAATCATCTCAAAACATCCGGAAACCCTACGTTTTTCGTTACGAAAAAGCAAAATTTCCACCCTTGCAAATCTAAACGAGCGTCGCCACTGTTATTACACAGTTCCAGTAGTGTTGTGTCCGGTCCAAATTTAGATGGCCAGAAATAAAGTAAAAAATTGAACAAATCGCAATATCGACTGACGGGGGAAATATCAGATCCGACATCACATCTGATATTACTAGTAGACCCCTTCTCTCTATTCGGTTTCTGTTCATTTTTACATGAGGGGTAACAGGGGTACGAAAGACAAAGCAATAAAGACGACAGAGTCTTTACGCCGTGTCTTTGATGCTGGTCACAATGCAACTGGAACGCAAATATCAGCGCAAGCGATGTTAAGGGGGAAAGTTATGTTGAAAAAAACCTTATCCGCGATGACGGTTGTAACAGGAGTCTTTCTGAACTCGGTAACAACCATATCAGCTCACGACCTGTCCGCAAAAGCTTCACTACAGCAGTCCGTTGCAGCCATTCAATATAACCACTGGGTTGCCGTTGACGGCAAAAGAACCGGTCCGCATGGCCTGCCGGCCCTCAAACAGCTTATTGCCCAGGGAAAATTGACGCCACAAAGCCTCGTCTGGAAGGATGGCATGCAAAACTGGCTCCCGGCTGCCCAGGTTTCCGATATTGCAAGGCTGTTTAGCTCACCAGGTCAGGGAGCAGCATCCAATATCCCGGCACCGCAGATACCTGGCGGTCAGGATGGTCAAGGATCGCAGCGTCCCCGGAACAACCCTGCGCTTAACCAGCTTGAAGCTCTGGAACGTCAGGACTTTGGCGTGCCGGCATCGAACCAGCTGCACACGGGTCCCATGCATGGACCAACACCGAACCGTATCCCCGGGGGACAGGTTATTACGACCAAAGGTATGGTCGAACTAACACAGTCTAAGCAGGTAAAATATTTGCTTTTTGACGTGCTCGGCAGCAACGTCACCTTACCGGGAGCCATCCCAGCGGCTCCCGCAGCGCAGGCCGGCTCTTTTCAGGACGCGATCCAGCAGCAGATGAATAACTATCTGCAACAGGCGACGGGCGGTAATAAGCAGACTCCCCTTATCTTCTATTGCCAGTCTGTGCAATGCTGGATGTCCTATAACGCCGCCCTGCGCGCTATCAACCTCGGTTACACGAATGTCTTGTGGTATCGCGGCGGCTTGGAAGCCTGGCAGCAGGCCGGACTTCCTACCGTTCCGGCCAACCAGAACATGTCTCAGCAATTCCGGTAAGCAAACCGAACCATTCACGTGGAGAGGATTGGATGAAATTTTATCTGAAGATACTTCTGAGCCTGTGCTGTCTGCTGTTCGCAGCAACCCCGGCATGGTCTCAGTCACAGCTGGAGAGGCATCTTGGCCCTCTGGCGGATATTGTCAAACCGGGTCGTTCCGGTCCCTGGGATGCCTATGCCAATAACGACTGGTTTATGATGAGCAATACCAGTCAGGCAGGAGATATTCAGTATTACTGGCTGGAGAGAAGACAAACATCGGCCGATTATCGGATATCCGCCAATATTGCCGTTCGTGCATCTGGCCGGGAGATAGCCTATGGTGGGCTGCTTTTTAACTTTAAGCAAGGTCCGGAATATTTCGGGATAACCATCGGTTCCGACAAAAGCGCAACCTTTCTGTTGCGCCATAAAGACGGCTTTGAAACCAAAGCGGCAGAAGGCATAACAGCCCGTGGAGACGGGTCGGATATCCTCACAATAACCGTGACAGGACCAACCGCGCGGTTTGACCTCAACGGTGAAAAACTGTTCGAACTGAACAGCAGAAACGGATTTTCAAATAAAACCGGCATTATCGCTGTTGGAGAGGGTAATTTCGGCTTTACCAATTACGCCATCGAAAACGGCCCTAAACAAGCAGGGCCGCCCCAGTTGCCGTCATCTCCCGGAAATCGTTCAGACCAGGGCAATTCAGAGCCGCCACCACTTCCTCCCAGTACAGCTCAAGCTGGCCCTCCGGCGCTGCCTAACCGAAGCAATATGCTGGTTGACCAGCTTTATCTCTCTTCCGCTTTAGGCATCTTCGCTCATGAATTGGGACATGCAATCATTGGCGAAACCAAACTGCCGGCAACCGGGCCTGAGGAAGATGTCGCGGATAGTTTCGCAGCTTACATTCTGGCCAGTGCCTACGCAGAAGCGCCACCTCAAAATAAGGATTTCATCAAAGGAGTTGTCGATTATTCCGCCCTCACCTGGTTTCATCTTTCAAATGTCGCCCAGGCATCAAACATCGCCCATGACTGGCAGGATGAGCATTCTCCGGATATCAAACGGTTTCGGAACTGGTTTTGCATCGTCTACGGCTCTAACCCTCAAGCCTTCGACAACGTCGCCGCCAAAGTGAATTTCACAGATCGGTCCAAAGCCCGCTGCAAACATGATTATCAGCGAAAACTGACTGCCTGGGAAGAACTCCTGGCAACCCGCGGCAGAAACCTTGGTCCCGATCTTCCCGGCAAACACCCGGCAAATACACCAGGCGGAAAAACTATCCTGACCTTCCATCCCCCGGAAACCAAATATGGCCAGTATATTGAGAGACTGCTGAAAGAGAGCAAAATCGTTTCGCTGACAAGCGATTATGTCGCGACCTATTTCGTTCTACCCCGGGATCTGATTATCGATTTCGGCGACTGTGAAGAGGTCAATGCCTGGTACAACCCTGAAAAAGGTCGCATGGTCATCTGTTATTCAGCGATTGAATGGTTCGCATCGGTTACCGCCCGAGGTGAAGGGTTGCAATAGGGTTGAAATTCTAGCAAGGAAATCAGATATGAAAATACTCAGACTTGTAGCCTGTTTCTTACTTTTCAGCACATTGGCCTACGCACAGGCTCAACCTTCCAATCCGCAAGGAAAGTGGCGATGTATCAATAATGCGATCAGCGGCAATAACCTGGGTCTGGTCACAGATATGGTCTTAATGGTGTCTCCAAACCAGACCCTTGTAGCTCAGGGTACCATAGTCTATACGGCGACCAACCAGATCTATAATATCCAAGGTGGCGGAGATTGGGCTTATTTTCCTCCGGATGCTTCCTCTGCGGAATGGTTACTGAAGTTCCGGGTTATTCCTCAAACAGGCAATCATGCCATTTTCCCAATTATGGCCCGTCCGACAACGGACCCTAACTCGCTATATTACTTCTATCAGGATCCTCGCACAGGCAACACGTCTGAAACGAGATGCGGAAGAATTGGCTAGCTTGTGTCTCGGCAATGAAAAAATATGAGATTGTCTATTGCAAGGAACAACAGGATAGTCCCATGACCTTCTGGGTGCATCGCCTTGATGGCGATGCCGCCCCTTCTCTACCAGCTCGCAGGGCCGACGGATACCCGAAGCTGCTCGCCGAGATAGACGGCTTTACATTTGAGTTTTCATCCTTGCATGAACTGCATCATCTGATCGACGTTTTCGAAACAAAAATTCTACCGCAGACCAGGTATCCGGAGCCTCATCCGGTCAATGACCAGGGCGGTAAGGGTTTTGCCAACCGGCATTGGATCAGTCGCCTGCCGGCAAAGGTCAAAAACATCAAATACCGTCAGAAAGCAGCCGGATACCTGAGATCAATCCTGCCTGAGATCGAGAAGAAATTTTAATCCAGAGTCAGGACCTTAAGCTCAAACGCTTCCGGCCCGTTCAATCACCAGGATGCGGGCGGGACCGTTTGGGTGAGCGACATGTTCGTCACCGTCTTCCGCATGGAAGATATCTCCGGACTTTAGCGGGATAATCTTTTCCTCACCCGCCTCTCGGACATGCATGTCAACCTGGCCGTCCAGTACAACGAAAACCTCCGGTCCGTCATTGACATGCCAGATATAGGGCTTGTCGGTCCAGTGCAGACGGATGGTCGCATCGTCAATGTGCTCTATATCAAGCGCATCCCAGGCTTTTTCGCCGGTAAAATCCAGAGGGTTGATCAGTCGCATTCTATTGCTTCAATATTTGTCGGGTAAGGCGGCTTTCCATCAGGGCCGGATCCAGGGCGTGGGCGCTAACTTCGTTATGAAGCAGATTGTCTATCATATCCTGGTAGATCAGGATCAGATCACTGATCTTGTATCGCCCGCCCGGTTTATACCAGGTGCCCACACTGGTCATCATGCCCAGGATCAGCTTGGTCGCCACCTGCGCATCCGGCACTTTCCAGCTTTTCTCTTTATTGCCCCATTCAAGAATTTTACGGAACTGCCCCTCATACTGATCCCGAAGAGCAACGATCTTCTGATAATTCTCCGGTGTCAGGCTGCGCAGTTCCATCGTGCTGATCAGAACTTCCCGGTTCCGGGAGGAATGGAAAGAGACGTGGCAATCCACATAAGCCATCAACGCTTCCCGGGGCGTCCTGGTTCCCCGAAGCTTCTCTTCCATTTCAGTCAGAATATCTTCCATCACCGTCACCATGACCTGATAGAGAAAATCCTGCTTGTTTCTGAAATAGTTATAAAGCGAGCCAGCCTGGATTCCCACATCTCCGGCCAATTCCCGCAGTGTCATCCCTGAAAAGCCCTGCCTGTAGAGTCGTTTGAGTCCTGCCTCGCGCAGCGCACTCAACGTCTTTTCACCCTTTGATCCCGCCGTTCTTGTCACACATCCTCCCCAGTCGTGCTCAGTGAGTGTACCTAAACGGCATGACAGTCGACAAGACCTATTCTGAAACAGTCACTTCTGTGTTTTTTCGCATAAAAAGACTGGTAATCAGCGGGGCGCAGACAAACAGGACAAAAACCGGAGCAAAGCCCTTCACAACCGAGGTCGCCAGACTGTTCGTAGGCAGAGGCGCAAGCTTGATGGCATAGGTCAACAGGAAAAAGAGTCCAAAGCCAAGCATAGTGCGCAATATCCGGTGCCAGATATTCCCCGCCTCGAAGGAGGTGCCGAAAGCGATCAACGTTAAAAGCGCCATATTAACGGCCAGCAAGGCAGCAATCCGGCCGACATGCCCTTCCCCTGAAAAGAGCAACAGCATCGGCAGTAGAAACCCGCCTCCGAATAAAACCCAGGCACGCTTTCCATTCTGCAAACTATAGCTATCCGGCAGAAACAAACGCCACCAGTCCCGCCGGTTCAGAAGATAGGCGGCCAAAATAAGAATAAACAACCCAAGCCCAAGCCCCGCCAGCACATCCGCTGGAAAATGTCGCGCCAGATATAACCGGGAAATCATCATCAGAGGGATCATCACAAAGGCGAGTAGTCCCAGTCGGTTCTTTCGGAACACAACGGCAAGTCCGCCCCAGAGAGCAACGGCACCTGTCGTATGACCGGACGGTAATCCATAATCCTCCGGCTTCAGATTGAGTTGGCGATAAGCCTCAATGGAACTTTCCGGCAACGATGCCAGAAAGGCGGTAGCAGCACCCTCACTCAAGGCTGTTATACCTTCCTTCAAGGCACCGAAATCGCGAAGCGTATCGTCAACAAAAAACGGCCGCGGCAAAGCAAAAACAGTTTTCAGGATATCCGTAGAAATGATGGTGATCAGAAAAATCTGCACCAGAAGGAAGCCACGCCTCAGATCAATCCCGAGAGCCACAAGACAAAGCAATCCGACAATAAATGTCTGATCTCCTGTCCAGGAAACCCCGATCATAAAGGTATCCAGCAAGGGTACAGAAAAACCCTGCAATAGATGATTGATGTCTGTCTGAAACATATCCCCTCCCGATACATCTTCCCAAAGGTGTCATAATGACGGAAGAGAGACAAGAAAATACCGGACTGACGATGCCAGTCCGGTTAATTAGTCTGATATGGCCAGAAGCCTTATTGCAACTTAATACCCAGTCCCTCTGCCGCCTTGGTCAGCATATTCTGGGTCTGGTCGTTACCGCTGGTATATTCTTTCTGAGACGCAGGATCAGAGATTGCCCCCCAGTTTTCTGCAATTTTTTCAGGGGTCTGATCTTCCTCCGGAAGCCACATGCCGCCTGTTTCATAGACAATGGTCCGGGCGAAGGTTCCTGCCCCGGCTGTGATAATCGTCCGGTTCGGACCTTCCTCACCAACAAGATAGAGAAGCGCCGGCGTAACAGATTCCGGCTTCAGGAGATCCAGCAGATTTTCCGGCATCAGATCTTCCGTCATACGGGTTGCTGCACAGGGAGACAAGGCATTGACGCGAATGCCGTATTTCCCGCCCTCGAGCACCAGGGTGTTCATAAGGCCGATGACACCCATCTTGGCTGCGCCATAATTGGTTTGCCCGAAGTTACCATACATGCCGCTTGAGGAAGTGGTCATGACGATGCGGCCATAATTCTGCTCACGCATGAACGGCCAAACAGCCTTTGTGCAGTTGACGGACCCCATCAGATGCACATCCAGTACGAAGTCAAAATCCGGCAATTCCACTTTATTGAAGGACTTATCCCGAAGAACACCGGCATTATTGACCAGGATATCGACACTGCCCCACTTGTCCTTTGCTTCCTGAACCATGGCTTCGACCTGGTCATATTTGGTCACGTCAGCACCATTGGCAATGGCTTCGCCGCCCATGGCTTCGATCTCCGCCACCACCGCCTTCGCTGCATCGCTGGAAGCCCCGCTGCCGTCCCTGGAGCCGCCCAGGTCATTGACGACAACCTTGGCGCCCCGTTCGGCCAATCCCAAGGCGTGCGAGCGCCCCAGTCCGTTACCGGCACCGGTGACAATGGCCACCCTTCCATCAAATCGGATGCTCATACTAACTCCTGTATCTTGTCTGATTTCTTTATGTGTCTACAAAGGTCATGCCCAGCCACTCTGCAATGAGGGCCGGCGTCTTTTCACCTTTGATTTCAAGAGTAACTTCCGTTGTCGTCAGAAACTGACCCGGACGTTTTTCAACAACATCCAGAACCTTGCTTTTCACCCGGATTTCTGAATCAACTTTGACTGGCTGGAGGAAGCGAAGTTTATTCAGGCCGTAATTGACACCCATCTTCTTATTTTCCGGCAGAGGCGTAATCTCGGAAATCAATGGAACCAACAGTGAAAGCGACAAAAATCCATGGGCGATCGTTGTACCAAAAGGTGTGTTTTTGGCGCCTTCCGGATCCACATGGATAAACTGGTGATCTCCGGTTGCATCCGCAAACAGATTAATCCGGTCCTGATCAACTTTCATCCAGTCGCTCGGTCCATATTCAGCGCCTTTGGAATTGCGGAATTCATCAACGGAAAGAGGTGTGGGCATAGGTTTTCTCCCTGTTCTGGAGTTATTGTTGTTTCTTTACTCGGGCAACAGTAGCGAATTTGGCCAAATTCCCAAACAAAAAAAACTTTGCAAGCGTCCCCGGAACGCTACACTGCCTCGCAAGAGAAAAAGGACGGCAGGTATGAGTTCCATCATCTACAAAGACTATACTCAGGCGACTCTGGATGCGGAATACGATAATCAGGGCAAAGTCGCCAATTTCATGTCTTATGTACAGGAATGGACTGCCCTGAACGAGACAACGCGGCATGATTATCCGGACCGGCTCAGCTATTGCTATGATGAACCGTCAGGGCAGCTTCTGGATATCATTTATCCGACAGACAAGGACGGCCCCTGCCCTGCACAAGTCTTTTTCCACGGAGGTTACTGGAAAGCTCTTTCCCGGGAAAATTTCACCTTTGTCGCCCGCGCTTTTGCCGAGCACGGCATTGCAACCGTCATCGTCGATTATGAACTGATCCCCAATGTCAGCATGGAGAATCTGGTTCATCAATGCCGCCTGTCCCTGGCCTTTCTCTACAAACACGCTGTCAGCCTTGGGCTGGATGCCGACAATCTGCATATATCGGGACATTCCGCCGGCGGCCATCTGACGGCCATGTGTCTCGGGACCGACTGGCAGGAAATCGGACAAGATCTGCCGGCACAGATTATTAAATCCGGTGTCGGTATCAGCGGTCTTTATAATCTGTTGCCGATCCGGCTGTCCTTTTTGCAGAAAGACCTGAACCTGCCTCTTGAAACCGCGGCCAGAATGAGCCCGGTTCATTTGCCGGAACCCACGTCCGGTCGATTGCACCTGGTGGTTGGCGGCAAGGAAGGCGATGAATATCATGCGCAAAGTGACGGGATGCATCATGCCTGGCCGGATACGGCTATTGCCCCCGTTTCTTTACGTCCCTACAATCACTTCAGCATCATCAGTTCCCTAGCTGATCCTACCAGCTATCTGGCAACCTATATCCGAACCGCAATGGGCCTACCCTAACCGGATTTCAAACAGGACTAAAAAATGACACCCAAACCGCGCATCCTGGTAACCCGTCTGCTGCCCGCTGCCGTTATGGAAAGACTGAACAGGGATTATGACGTGATCGACAATGCCGATGACGCGCAGCTCTCTCAGGAAGAGATTCTGCAGCGGGCCGAGGCGGCCGACGGGATCCTCTGCGGTCCGACAAACCTGTTTGATCGTGCCCTGATCGAAAAACTGCCCGATACCGTGAAGGTCCTGACGACCTTCTCCGTCGGTTATGACCATCTGGATGTATCGGCTGCCCAGGAAAAAGGGATTGCCCTTGGCAATACGCCGGATGTCCTGACAGATGCCACGGCTGATATCGCTCTTTTATGTCTTCTTGGTGCTGCCCGCATGGCACATTCTTCTGCCATGACGTTGCGGAACGGGGAATGGACACAGTGGTCCTCCACTCAGTTTCTAGGTGTTCATGTAACGGGCAAGAAACTGGGCATTCTCGGCATGGGTCGGATCGGCCAGGCGGTAGCACGGCGCGCCAAAGGGTTTGATATGGAAATCCATTACCATAACCGCAGGCCGGTAAACGCACGAGGGTTGGAGGACGCTATCTATCATGACAGCGCTGACAGCCTGTTTAAGGTCAGTGAATTTCTCTCTATCAATTGTGGCCTGACAAAGGAAACCCGTTACGCCGTTAATGACGAGACCATAGCCCTGATGCCCGATGGTGCCGTTATTGTTAATACAGCCCGAGGACCTATCGTTGAGGATGCGGCACTGATCCGGGCCCTTACATCCGGCAAAGTCGCTGCTGCCGGCCTTGATGTCTTCGAAAATGAACCAGTTCTAAATCCCGATTACCTTCAGCTGGACAATCTGTTTGTGCTGCCGCATATCGGCAGCGCAACGGTGGAGACCAGGGATGCCATGGGCTTCAAATGCCTTGATAACCTGGATGCGTTTTTCAAAGGCGAGCCTATCCCTAACCCGATTACGGCCTGATCAGTCATCGAGCCTCGATCACACCGCCGGATGTCAGAAGGCACCGGTCCAGTGCTCCGTATTCGTTACTCATCCGCCAGGAAAGGAGTTTCTGGGCATAGTCCAGAACAACCGCCTGATAATCCGGCTCCTCCGCCAGATTGCGGGTTTCATGAGGGTCGTTTTTCAAATCAAAAAGCAGCGGCGGCATGGCCGCGAAATGGACATATTTAAAACTGTCGTCCCGATAAACAAGCAGGCTGCATTCATCGTGATCAAGGCCGAATGCCGTCTCCGGTCCCTCTTTTTCAAGATCCCGGAAATCAAACAGCCAGTGAACCGCATTCCGCCACGTCTCAGGCGTTTCCCCTTGCAGCCAGGGCAACAGGGATACCCCATCGCACTGCATCGGTATATCAAGTCCAAGCATGTCGAGGATCGTCGGTGTGACATCGACGGATTCCGTGAAAGCATCGACAACCCGTCCAGTCGCACCTCCGAATGATTTCGGTGGCTTGATCATCAGCGGAATATGGAAACTCTGGTCATAAAAACCCAGTTTTCCGAATAGATGATGATCGCCCAGTTGTTCACCATGATCAGAGGTTACGACGATCATAGTCTCGTCATAGAGACCTGCCTGCTTCAAGGTTTGGACCACTCGCCCGACATTGGCATCCACCTCACTGACCAGCGCTGAATAGGTAGCCCTAATCTGCTTGACATCCTCTTCGCTAAGATCCTTCGTCAAGCCCTCACCCGACATGAAGAAGGTGCTCTGCTTAATTCTATCAAGAGAATAGCGCATGAGCGGATGAAGGTCCGCAACCACTTCCGGGGCACCGAACTGTATCGGGATATCCATGTCCTTTGCCTCATACAGATCATGATATTCCGGCGTCGCGATAAAGGGCGGATGGGGGCGCAGATAACTCAAGTGACAGAAGAAATCAGCGCCACTGCCTGCCGTCATAAAATCAATGGCCCGGTCCGTCAGCCAGGTGGTTTCGCTGTATGCCGCGCTAAACCGGGTTGGCGCCTTGGTGATATGCTCTCCTTCTTCCAGCTTGTAATCCGGATCTGGAAAATAAATGTCGTATCCGGGGCCCGGCACGTCATAACCTTTGCGTTTTAGATCCGCCAGCCAGGGTCCACCATGTTCCGACAGAACAACGCCCCGGGTAAAGCCCGGCAGAACCCCTTCATAACTCTTAAAAACCGGGTCGTTTTTATCCCGCCCTCTCGGATCTGCAGAGGTATCCGTATAGCCGAACAAGGTAGGATCAAAGCCTGCTTTACGGACTTCCAGCGCGACATTGGTGAGGGATGCATCAAGAGGCGTTCCGTTGCGAACCGACCGGTGATTGGTCGGATACATGCCGGTCAGAAGTGTCGCCCGGGAAGGCCCGCACGGGGCTGAAGCTGTGTAGTGACGGCTAAACAGCACACCGTCGCCTGCCAGTTTGTCCAAATGAGGTGTCTTGATAAATGAATTACCATTTGCCCCCAGCCAGTCAGCACGCCACTGGTCAATGGTGATAAACAGGACATGCATGGAACGCCTCCTTGATTTAACTGCCCGCTTCCATAAGGGATTGAACAACTTTGAGGGATAGTTGACCGAACAGATCACTCATCCCTTCGCTGTAAGATCCGTAATCGCCTTGAACTGTTTGTTTTTCAAAGCTTTCCGCCTGGCGCCTTACCAGGCCGTTGTCGCGGATCCGTTTAATATTCCAACTGGCGGTCAGGCGTGCCAGGCCGGTTTCCGTCTGGATCATTTCACTGATTTCAACGGAAACCTGCAGGCTTTCGGGATTTGGCTGAAAGGTTGCCGGATAGGAAAAGACCTGACGGCTGCTGATCAGCTTGGAGATATTGGTGACCAGGATGCGTTCCACATTATCCTGCACAGGCTCTGCCCAGTGATCGAGATCCGCCACATTCAGACGGTTTCCCTGACCCAGCGTCACAATTTGCGGCCGATCCACATATCCCGGTATCTGAATAGGACCAACCCCCAACTGCAAACTGTCCGGCACCACAATCTTGCGTCCGGACGTCAGAGAAGCCTCTGCCGTATTCAGTACATAAAACTGCGTTGGTTGAGAGGGTGTTATGACACTGCAGCCTGTTAAAATTACCGCTGCGACAAACAAGGATATCAATCGTTTCATCTGTTTTTCCCGCTTAACAGAGAACTCGGGTTCCGTTCCAAAAACTCCGCCAGGTTCCGGACCGCCCGGCTGGCAGCCGCTACTTCACGCATCATAACCGACAGGTCGTATTTCATGGGAGAGCCGTCTTTCACCAAGGCATCGGCTGAGCGGAATAGGCTCGTCGCGCTCTTCAGTGTTTCATCGACCCGCTGAAGAGCCGTCCGCGTTTCTTTCACCGTGGACCCGATAGAGGGTAAGGTCTTCTTGTCGATCGTATTGATCATTGATTTTACGGAAACCGCGAGATCCCGATAGTCCCGAATTGCAGCCTGCAGATCTCCGGAATTTACAATGCGTTCTATACCTTCCGCTGTGCTGACGAAGGACTTGGATAATCTTTCAATGGGCAGGTGCTCAATCTTTTCGACCAATGCCGCCAGAGACGTCGTGATCTCTTCCAGCTCCATGGGAAGGGTCGGAATCTCCGTGAGGCCTTGCTGTCGTCCGACATAGCGGGCCGGCTTATCCGGAAACAGGTCCAGATCAACAATCAGCTGTCCGGTCAGGAAGTTTGAGGATTTAAGCCGAGCCCGAAGGCCCCGGTCAATAAGAAGATTCAAGACCCGTCCCCGGATTTTATCGGCCTCTAAAACCGAAAAGATCCGGCTGTCTGATCCTGCAATTTTTACGCGCTGTGGCTCAATATCAATCAGGACCGGAAGAAAATAGTCTCCGCTCTCCTCATGAAATTCCAGGGTGATGTCCCTGACTGTACCTATTTTCATGCCTTTGAACTCGACAGCGGCTCCGACTTCAAGCCCGCTTACGGATCCGTCAAAATAAAGGATATAGCTAACCCGCTCGGTAAACTTGGCCTCTTCCATGGCCTGCCGGTTCTGATAAAGAGCAAATTCCCGCCCCTCTTCAGCAACGAAGGTATTTTTAAAGATGTCCGGCGTTTCAAACTCCACGGCACCGGACAGGAGGGCTTGCACGGATTCGGCGCCGACTTCGATGCCGGCCGTGGAAAGAGAAACATTCACACCGCCAGCATCCCAGAAACGCGTCCCTTCCTGTACCAGTTCATGATAGGGAGCTTCAACAAACGCAAAAAGCTCAACGGACTGACGGTCGTCGGAAAGCCGGTGACCGAGGATCTTGCCAACTCGGATCCCGCGATAAATTACCGGTGTACCGCGCTTGCTGTTGCCAAGCCGGTCGGACCTTAACAGAAATTCCCGTCCTGCCGTACTGGATGTAATGACCGGCGCTGTATCAAGGCCCTTGAACTCAAACTGATCTTCGCCCCCGCTTCCCGGATCAATCTCCAGAAAAGCCCCGGACAGGAGCGTTTCCAGGCCCGAAATCCCTTCGAGTCCGATAGCCGGAGAGACAACCCAAAACCGCGCGGTTTCGGTGAGATATTTCTCCGCAAATTGCTGTACAGAAACAATAACCCGGACCTCGTCCTCATCATCCGGTATTTCAATCCGATCAACAACCCCGATCGTCACATCTCTATATTTCAGGGGCGTTTTACCGGCTTCCATTCCGCGGGCCGTCGGCAGGGAGATACTGATCTCCGGTCCCTTCTCACTGACGGTTTTGACAATCAGCCAGCCGGCAATCGCAACCGCGATCAACGGTACAAGCCAGATGCTCATAAGCCCTGCATAGCCCCGCTTCAC
>DIYE01000003.1 GCA_002428885.1 Alphaproteobacteria bacterium UBA6062 | reverse complement strand
GCCCGCCTGTCTAAGCCTAACAAGGAACGACGCGGCCTCAACCGCTATGACAGCGCTTATATCGGCTACTGATCACTGGGCTACCACGCGCTCTCTCATATAAAAATGAAAAGCCCCCGGAACAGAATATGTTCCGGGGGCTTTTTTCTTCAGATCTCTTAGAGTTTAGAAAGCGTCCATTGCTCTCAAAACAGCAGGACCAATCAGAACGATAAATAGAGACGGCAGAATAAAGACAATCATTGGCACTGTCATAATAGCCGGAAGACGGGCTGCCTTTTCTTCGGCCTTCATAAGACGTTCGTGACGCATCTCCGCAGACAGTACCCTGAGAGCAACAGCCACAGGCGTACCATATTTCTCCGTTTGCAGCAGTGTATTTACAAATGTAACCATCGCCTGAAACTCAACACGTTGCGCAAGATTAAGAAGAGCTTCTTTCCGATCCGGCAGAAAACCGAGTTCAATGGATGTCAGCCCGAATTCATCTGCCAGTTCCGGAGCAGAGTTGGAAACTTCCCGACAAACCCGATCCAAACCGCTATCAAGGTTTAGGCCTGCTTCCGTACAAATCACCAGCAAATCAAGCGCATCCGGCAAGCTTTTACGCATCGCTTCATACCGTTTCGACTTCTGGTTTTTAAGCAAAACAGCTGGCAGAGAATATCCAACAAACGCAGCACCGATAGAGGCCAGAACAGCGCCAATAAAGGGCCATTCAAAAGGGTTTTTACCGGCAAAATACAACATACCCAGACCGCCAAAAACAAAAGGCAGGCTAATTCTGGCAAACAGATAGGTTACCAGAGCATCTTTAGAGCGCCAACCGGCCTTGGCGAGGTTCGCGGAAATCTGCCGTGCTCTTTCACCTTTCATCAATTGTAATTTTTTAACAATTCGATGCATCAAGGTTTCTTTGGCAATAAGCTGACTACGTTGACGCGTCTCGCTGACGAGATCTCCCCGCAGTTTATTCCGCCTCTTTTCAAGACTCTTGATCCGGTCGGGCAATGTATCTTTGACCAGCAGAGCATTCCAGACAATCAGGAAGGAGAAAAAGGCGGCTCCACCTGCGATCATGGCGATCACATCTTCAGATTTTAGAAAATCAGGCAGCAGTGACATCAGGTTCATGGGAACCTCCTAAATCTCGAAACGAACCATCTTGGCCATAACGGCAACACCCAAAGAGATGGATGTAAGGCCTGCGCCAATAAGGTAAATACCACGAGGATCATTAATCAGATCATTAATGTAATCTTCGTTCACCAACCACAGAAGACCGAACATGATGAAAGGCAGGGATCCGATAATCCAGGCACTGGCTCTTGCTTCAGACGACATAGCCTTAACCTTGAGCTTAATCTGACGTCGTTTGCGAAGCGTATCCGCAAGACCTGCCAGTGTCTCTGCAAGGTTACCACCTGTTTCCCGCTGGATGGAGATGGCAATAATCAGGAATTTAAAATCCGGTGGATCAATCCTTCTTGCGACATCCCAAAGAGCTTCCTCAATCGTTTTACCGACTTTCATTTTATCGGCAACCCCCCGAAACTCTTCTCCAACGGGTTCTGCAGCATCATTACCAACAGAGACAATCGCTTCACTGATCGGCAAACCCGCGCGAATACTTCTAACAAGAAGTTCAATGGCTTCCGGGAAGATGTTCATGAACTTATTAATGCGCCTCTTGCCCAGAAAACCAATGACAAAATGCGGAAAAAAGATACCGGCAAAGAGACTTGTCGGAATGGAAATAACCATGCCGATATCATAGAACATGTACAAACCTACAAAAGTCAAAGCCATGACAAAAACGGTTATGAGAGCATATTCCGCAATAGATATCTTCAGACCTGTTTTCTCCAGGCGCGATCTCAACTCTGCCGGTTTCGGGATCAATTTACGGACAATAACGTCGAGTGCCTTAATGCTACTCTGCTGATCATTGATCCTCGCAGTGCTTCTGCCCGTTGGCTTGGAGGGAACCGGTCCGTCCCCTCGCCCGACTTCGGCAAGACGACGCTTTGAATTTGCCGTTACTTCATCCCCGCCGAACAGGGCAAATCCGAGAATAAGAGCAACAAGGAGTGTGGCTCCTCCCACTACCAATGTCATCATCGGATCCATTACATCGCTCCTATCAACATTTTATCGAGCCCGAAATAAGCCGCCCTTGGTGCGAAATGAGGCCGCAAACCGGATGACTTGAATTCACCCAACAACCGACCGCCTTTATCTTCACCCTGATACTCGTACCAGAACAGGTCCTGCATGGTGATCACATCTTCTTCCATGCCAACCACTTCAGAAATATAGGTAATCCGCCGCATACCATCGCGCATCCGGCTCACCTGAACAATCAGGTCGATCGCCGAAGCAATCTGGTTTTTGACTGCTTTTGCAGGAAGATTAATGCCGGACATTCCGACCATATTCTCAAGACGGGTCAAAGCTTCACGAGGACGGTTGGCGTGGATAGTAGAAAGTGATCCATCATGGCCCGTATTCATGGCCTGCAGCATATCAATGGCTTCACCGCCACGGATCTCACCCAGGATAATCCGGTCCGGACGCATACGCAGGGAGTTTTTCAGCAGATCCCGCATGGTGATCTCCCCCCCACCCTCGAGATTGGCAGAGCGGGTTTCGAGGCGGACAACATGTGGCTGCTGCATTTGTAGCTCCGCCGCATCCTCAATCGTGACAATCCGTTCACCGGGATCGATCAACTGCGAAATAGCGTTCAGCAAAGTGGTCTTACCGGAACCCGTACCACCGGAAATCAGGATATTCAGACGGCAACGGCCAGCCACCCTTAACACAGTAGCAGCAGGCGTTGACAGATTGCCCTGACGCTCCATCGTATCCAGTGTAATTTTCTGCTTGGCGAATTTACGGATCGAGATACTGGGACCATCGATAGCCAGCGGCGGAATGATAATATTCACACGGCTGCCGTCTGCAAGACGGGCATCCACCAGCGGATTGGATTCGTCGACACGCCGGCCCACATGGCTCACAATGCGACTGGCGATACTGAGAACATGAGCATTGTCACGGAACTGGCAGTCTGACAGAACCAGCTTACCCTTCTTTTCCACATAGACCTGCTTAGGGCCGTTCACCATGATATCAGTGACCGCTTCATCTGCCAGCAAAGGCTCAAGTGGCCCAAGCCCCAGCATATCATGCATAAGGCTTTCAATGAGTTCCCGCTGCTCTCGCTGGTTAAGCTGGATCCGCTCCTCTATCAGGATATCGCCAACGATATCAGAAATATCCCGCGCAAGATCAAGACGATCCATCGTTACGGCGGCGCTGATATCAATCCGCTCCAGCAGCAACGGCTGTACTTTTTCCTTAACGATTTCAGTCTGGCTGGCGGAGCGAGGAGCTGACTTTTCAGTGACGGCTTCCAGTTTCAGAATATCAGCTTTTTGAGCTTCCGGTTCGGCAGGTTTTTTCACCTCTTCCGGAGAAGAGGCTTGCGGAATGACCGGCTCGGCAATTTCCTCAATATCTTCATCAGCCTGCCGTGGCGATAAGATGTCGGAGGGAACTTCCTGTGGCTGTTCAAATTCAGCCTTAACTTCCACTGGGGCAGCGCTGTCCGCCCCAAAAACCGTTATCCCTTCTTCAACGATTTGCGTCGCATCCGGTACAATATCATCTGTGTCAGCAGTATCCTCACTTCGGACCGGAATATCCGGTTTAAGACTGGCCTGCTTCTCCTGAACATCCGCCCAAAGCCGGCTGGTCAGACTTCCTGTGAGATTTCTCTGTTCCAGGACGTTGAGTTTGAGTTTTCTTTGTTCCAGCGTCTCTTTGGTGAATTGTTTAATCTGCTGCGCGACATCATTCCGTGTGGTCGTGGTGTCAAAGCCGTCAAGCAAAGCATCCCGGGCCAGTTCACTAAGCCCGTCAACAAGCTCAGCCGCTCCCGTTCCCGCAGAGGAACCGCTAGCGGCTGCAGGTTTTTGGTCTCGATTGGCCGAAGAGGAACGCCACAAACTCACGCCTAACTATCCTCGCTTTTAACACGCGGCTTGATCATCCTGCCAAGAAGGCCTTTCTTCTTGGGCTCGTGATAATCAGACACGGTTGCCGCGATTTCCCGAAGCGCCTTGCTAATAGGTGCCTTGGTCGCAACGGATGGGATGGATTTACCGGCATTGGCGCAGACCGTCAGGGTTTTTGCATCTTCCGGAATGGTGCCGTCAATGGGCTCTTCCAGTGCTCTTGCAAAATCTGCCTTGGTTACCTGGGCCGCCCGCTCACCGCCGACACGGCTTACAACCCGCAAAATCCGACCTTTTGTAGACAAAGAGGTCATAGCCTGGGTAATCCGGTTAATATCCCGAATACCGGCCAGTGTCTGATCGGATACCAGGACAACCGTATCCGCTGACGCCAGCAAGGCTCCCTGCGTCGGCAGTAAATGCCGCGGCAAATCGACAACGACCTGGTTATAGTCCTGAACGATTTCACCGATGAGGGTATCAATAGATTCCGGATTAACGTCGACAAATTCCTCAATGGGCTCTTCCGTTCCCAAGACGGCAAGTTTATCGCCGACTTTGGACAAGGCGCTGTCCAGGAATAGTTTGTCCAGTCGGTGCGGATTTTCCAGAGCTTCCCTGAAACCGCCTCCGGTTTCGATATCCAGCGCCAATGTAGATGTTCCGAAATGCAGATCCAGATCCAAAAGCGCCGTTGAGAGATTTTCTTCATTGGCCATGATCCAGGCCATATTTGTGGCGATGGTGGATGCTCCGACCCCGCCCCGAACACCAATCACAACGGTCAAACGGCCGCTTTGAGCGACTTTTTGAGCCTGGGCCTGCTTATCTATATTCTCGACAGCATCAATAAAAAGATCCGCCGTCAACGGCTTAACCAGATAATCACTGGCACCAAGAGCGATCAATTTACGAAAAACCGCCACATCATTGGAGGCCCCAAGCAGGATCAAATTGTTGTTCGGTCCCATTTTACGAACCAAACGGGTAATATCGGCTTCCGGATCCAGGCTGCGGCTGATATCCGCAAAAACAACCTTGGGAGAATGACCCGCTTCGATACGCTCCAGAGCAACGCCGATACCGCCGTCCTGAATGGAATCTGCGGACCACTCTTTCTCTGAAGCAACCTGCCGACAAATGCCCAGAGAATGCTCATCATCCACAAAGGCCATGAATTCTTCATCGACCTGCGTGCCGAAAAGCGTGCTTAAATTAGATGCTGCGCTCGCCATATTATCATGCCTTCCCAATCAGATTACTTTTTGCCGCCGCCGGAGGATTTAGCGCCACCAGAACTGGATCCGCCCCCGGATCCACCGCTAGAGCCACCAATCCGCTTGTATCTCATGATGGCGCGGGTCGCCCGTTCGCCGTCGTAGGCTCCGATATCTTTGGGCTCAATGAGATCTTTCGGATCAGCCAGCATCTGCGCCAGGTTGGAAGCCGTCGCACATCCCATATGCTCAAGCGGCAAGCTCTCATATTCCTGCCCTTCAGGGCGTGTCCAACCACGGGAACAGTCCGGATCAACAGTTGCCACATATTTTGTGAAAAACACCCTCAAAGAGTTCTCAAGCCCATCGCGTGCCAGTTTTGGCTCAACAATAAAGCCTTCGTCCTGCAGGAAATTACCGATGGCACCAAAGCGCTCCTCATTCAGACCGGCTGCGTCGGAAAAAGGAGGCAATTCAAGCTGAAGAGCATCTCCAAATTCAGCACCTTGTGCCTGAATAAACCCAAGCAACCGTCCTTTCTCCAGTTCGGAGAATGCAGATCCTGCGGGCTCGAATTTTACGACAAAGACAGGTGTCAACTTCTTGACACTGATAGCTTTGTTCATCATGGCTGTCTCTGGTGACGCCCGCAGTTTAACCTCGCCCGTCTCGGGATCGCGCGGTGCACACCCTCCAAGACCAATAACCGCAATCAGTCCTAAAAAGCTGACAGTCTTTATGTTTGGAATAGTCACTTTGCCCATCAGATTACTCCATAATAAAGCCGGCCGGACCGACGAGTTTGACGTCCTTATTGGCCGTTGTCGGTTTGGCAGGTGTAGATTTACTGGCGGATTTATCATCATGAGTCGGCCGGTAATTCAATCCATCCTTGTACTGATCCGTGCTATTGGGCGGAACATATCCATCCGTCGGCAATGCCATTCTGGAATTGGTTGGCTTGACCAGATAAGGGGTGACAATAATCACCAGTTCTGTTTCGTTCCGTTGAAAAGAGGTTGAGCGGAACAAAGCCCCGATAATGGGGAGCTCACCCAGCAATGGCGTTTTCTGGACATTGTTGTCGGAATCGCTGTTTAACAGTCCACCAATGACAAAACTCTGCCCGCTTGCCAGCTCTACCGTTGTATTTGCCCGCCTTGTTATCAGTGACTGGATAAACACACCACCAACATTAATAGCTGATGTTGACGATAACTGGCTGACTTCAGGCCTTACACGAAGATTAATCCGGTTATTAGCAACAATATTTGGTGTGAAATTCAAAGAAACACCAAAATCTTTATAGCTGACTGTTACAGTACCGTCCTCGCCCGGCACAGGGATTGGAAATTCACCACCAGCCAGAAAACTGGCACTTTCCCCGGACAGAGCGGTCAGGTTAGGTTCAGCAAGAAGTGTTATCAGTCCTTCATCTTCCAAAGCATCTATCGCTGCATTAATGGCCGTCTGACCATCGTTGAACCCAAAGAAACCACTAGTTGTAGAGCCATTTCTAAGAAAAGCTCCGTCAACAAAATCTCTTCCAGCCCCTAAGCCGAAAGAAAAATTACCAAAATTACTTAAATTCTCCCAGTTCACACCAAGCTGCTTGGTCACGGAACGGGCTACTTCGGCGACCTGAACCCTCAAGTTCACCTGCATGGCACCCTCAACGACAATCCGGTTGAAAATTTTAGTGCTTTTCGCGTAAAGAGAGGCAATCCGCTGAGCACTCGCAGAAAGATCAGCAGAGGCAACGCGCCCGGTAAGAATAATGCCGTCCTTCATGGACTGAGCCTGAAGATTACTCCCCGGGGCAATATCCTGAAGAGCCGCATTCAGAGCTTCCACATCGTGCTGGATAATGACCGGCGAATTCAGCAGAACACGTCCTCGCCCGTCGAGAGCAAAGAGATTGGTTTTACCTGGCTTCTTGGCAAAAACATAAATAATCCGCGGTGATTGGATCTGAACATCTGCCAGTTCCGCATTGCCAACAAAAACGGATGTGGCCGGATTATCCAATCGGACAAGCTTACCCGCATTCAACGTAAGATGCAGCGGATCACCGACATCATTGACGACTTTCGCCGCTCTCGCTTCTTGCGGTAGCAAAGCACTTGCCAGCAGCGCAAATCCCGCAATCAGTGCGATAAGTACCTTCTGCATTGGACAAAGCCCCCTTATTCAAATGACTGCTGTTCGAGCGTGCCCGCCCGATAAATATTGACCTTCTTCGCCACACCGGTACCTCCAACAGGCGGAGAAATAAGGGCACTGACATCACTGTCACGGGTATAACCTTTACCACGTTCCTTTTTCATAACCGGATTACCGTCTTTTGATTTCTGTGTATCTTCTATGCGCGCAATACTGCGAAGAGATAAGGACAGTCGGCCCAGTTCACGGCTCAAGGAAACAATCTCGGCTTCCTTGGGACTAACCTCAAGAGTCGCCACCCCGCGAACAGAAGCTTGCTGATCCTGATCGTTGGTGGACTGATCCATAGCTACAACCCTGACATCCGTCAAAATGGTTTCACTGGCGCGAGACATCGTCCCCTCACCTTCTTCACCACCCTGGGAAACATTCAATGTCAGAATCAAATCAACCCGATCCCCCGGGAAAACAAAACCGGCAACACCAGAAGTGGCATTAACTTCGATAGAAATAGCCCGCGTACCCGGTTTAAGTACCGCAGCCAAAAACCCGCTTTGACCAGGTTTTACCAGACGACCATCAGTAATCGGCTCACCGCTCGCGATACCTTGCCGCACAACGGTCCCCATAAGATCTTCCAGAGGCCGCTTGTCTTTAACCACATACTTTTCTTCAATTTCCTCACCTTCCGGCCACGGCTGCCAGGTGACATGTTCATCCCGCACCAACGTACCGGCAGGTAAATTTGCTGCGGCCACCAGAATCTCGACTGTCGGCCTAGCTTTTTCCACCTTCAGTTCTGTTACCTGATTAATAACCGGTTGGTTTTGATTCCCTGCCCAGTTGCGAACAAACCAGACGGTCGATCCGGCGATTAACAGGGCAAACATGACCAATATAAGTTTACGTGCCATAACCTTGGTTCCAGCAATTAAAATGATTCTTAAGGTAACTTGGCACTACTTAAATTCCCGTTAAATCAGGAAATTATTTGATGAGGTTTGAAAGTAGTGCGTAATGGTAAAAGATGGTGATGCTGCCGAGTGCAATTGCCACACCATAAGGAACCGATAAATCCGCTCGTATTGCGTTTCTAAGATTTATTAAAAACCCACTTTCTATAGATGTACGCTTGAGAGCATGAGAAATCACGATGATTATCACAAGCCCTCCTCCAGCAAGTACAGTAGTAAGGAGAAAAGGAAAGATTCCTGATAAACCAGCCCAAAGTGATAAAGCGGCTAGTAGTTTGATATCCCCCCCTCCAAGCGCTCCAATAGCAAACAGGCAGAACCCTACACATAGGACACCAGTAAAAACAGCGACAGACCACAACCAGTTTATTTCCTGTGGAGAGAAAACAACGGCTACAGGAAAAAGTAGACAAATCCCTAGGGAGATCCAATTAGGAATCGTAAGACTCTTAAGATCACTCCATGCTGCATACGCCGCTAACAGGAGCGCTAAAATAACTGAAACTATGAAAATATATTCAACCAACATACCCACCGTTCTCTAACAAATCTCATTGAACTTGGTATCAGCTAGAGGTTAAAATTTTTCCAAAATCAAATGAGTCTATTCTGAAGATTCGCATATATTGGCTACCGTATTCACAGCGTCACAAAAATCTTCCTGTACTCCCAAAAAAGTACCCGACACACCTGCACCCAACGCTGCGAACGCGAGAATCCCCGCTAATCCGATAAGAAATGCGATTAACCCGTACTCAATAGAAGTTGCTCCACTTCTATCTGCCAAATAGCAAACAAATATATCCATTTTGACCTCCCGCAATCGATTCGGTTGATTTAAAAAAGGGCCGCTCGAAATAAGCGGCCCTTTTGTACTGGATAAATATGGGCTACCAGCCTCCGGATGTTGCCGTACAACCAGTTCCATCAGCTAGTTAAACTTTGTCAGTTTGTTAGCCATTGCCTCCGGATGCTGCCGTACAACCAGTTCCATCAGCAGTAGAGCCAGCACCATTAATTGATTCACACAATTCATCGCCTACTCCTTGGAAAGAAGCCTGAACACTACCACCAAGAGCGGTAAAGGCTGCAACACCAGCCAGAGCAACAAGCGCAGCAATCAGACCGTATTCAATAGCTGTTGCACCAGATTCATCTTTAAGAAATGAACGAACCATTTTAAACATCTTTAATCTCCTAACCTAAGCTACAGGACAAAATCCTGAACATCAAAACTTGGCTTTAATCCGAGGGTTGAACCCCTCGCTCTTCAGACTTCCTTAGCTTGCGTTATGCTGAGCCTTGAAAAGCCCTTTATATGTTAAAGCGCTTTCCAAGCTTCAACTTGCCTCGCGCTGATTAGGAATTTGAACCTAAATAATTAATCAATAGTTAAACAGAGTATTTTTTTGAAAAAAACATGCAAACATATTGCATAAAATTTTATATATATCAAATTACAAAATAATAATCATATTAAATACTTCGGTTTTATTTAATTATTATTTAATTTTAAATTTTAAAATCCTTTAAACTAAATCTTAACTATAATATTCTTTCAATAATAAAATAAAAAAAATACTTTAATATAAATTTATAGAAATTGAACTGATATCTTTAACGTAAGTTAAGACTTTCAGTTGTAGAACATCTCATAACCGGCTGTCTTTCATTATTACTGGTAGTCAATATGAGATATTCAGAACTTTCATCTTTTCTTAGAACTCGCATGCGCGGATTTGCAAAGGACACAAGCGGTGTTTCTGCCGTCATTATTGCGATGGCTGCCATACCAATTCTTGGCACCATTGGTATGTCGGTCGACCTGGCCCGCGCCTATGTGCTTAAATCGAAGCTATCGACAGCTCTCGATGCCGCAGGTCTTGCCGCAGGGCGTAACATTTTTGCTAGTGACGCGGAAATCTATGCAGATGCTCAAAAGTATTTTGATGCTAACTTTCCAAGCGGTTACATGGGGACAAGCCCAATCACCATGGATGCATCTACAGTCAGTTGGGATGCGACACGGGAAAGAGTGACATTATCAGCAGATGTGGACATGGATACTTCTTTTATGAATGTCCTTGGCTTCTCATCCTTAACCCTAGGCGCAACTACCGAGATCAATCGTGAAAATCGAGGCATGGAACTGGTTCTTGTTCTCGATAATACAGGCTCCATGGATTACTACACATCCGGCACCAAGCGTCTTGAGACTTTAAAACAAGCCTCCAAGAACCTTGTAGATATTCTTTACGGAACCGACGAGACAAAAGACAAGCTCTGGGTCAGCGTTGTTCCCTATACCACTCAGGTCAATGTCGGACCGCATAATATTGGTTTTTTACCGCAAGCTGACCGAAACAACTTGCTGACCAATGCTGGCAGTATTTTTACCAGCGACAGCACCAACACTTCGCTTGGTTTCGATGTGGACCTTAATGGATCCAATGACACTGTGTACGGATGGGAAGGTTGCGTTGAGATGCGGGACCATCTGATGGGCGGCACTCAGGACCTTAGTGATGATCCGCCGAATGAAGACTTCATTCCCTATTTCTATACAACAACATCCTGGAGCAGCTCTCAGGGTAAATATGTTCAAAATACCAGCAATCCAAACCGTTATTGCCCGCCGCCGATTCTTCCATTGACGGCAGAGAAAACGACGATTAAGGATCATATCGACGATATGGAAGCCTCCGGCGCCACAGCCGTACAAGTGGGCCTCGTCTGGGGATGGCGGGCGATTTCCCCCCGTTGGAATGGAGCCTGGTATAACTCCTCAACTGTCAATATTCCTTCAGGCTATACAGGCCTTCCCCTGAATTATGGCGAAGACTTTATGGATAAGGTTGTTGTCCTGATGACGGATGGTGAGAATACACTGGGTACTTATGGAATATATCATGCGTATGGCCGACAAAAGCAGTTAGGGAAACCGACCGGTCATCCAGACCATAACCCACTCTATGCAGATGATGGCTCCGGCACACTGACGGGTGACAACTCCGGCTCCACGTATAAAACCATGGATGACACGAAAACTGCGGCTGCCTGTGAGAATATGAAAGCTCAGGGTGTTATTATCTATACAGTGATCTTTGTCAGTGGCAATGAAAACCTGTTTAGAAACTGCGCAACCTCACCCAAGCATTACTTCAAGGCAGCAACTGCAACTGCTCTGATCAATGACTTTAACACCATTGGTGAAGAGCTCAGTAACCTTCGCATCTCTAAATAAAGAATATTCTAAACAGTAGAAACGGCCTCCCTATGACAGGGAGGCCGTTTTTCTTTCTAGAAACTCGTCCTCTCACCCAGTGTTTTACTCCCCAAGACTAGTGCATCTGCCAAACACCCTATCTCTACCTGCGCACAAGAAACCCGGCCTTTGAGGGCCGGGTTAGCATGAGGCTAAAGGAACTTAGGGAGCGACCGGAAAGGTTATCCTATCTGTAAATCGTGGCCGAAAATAAGCTGATCGGTAAAAAACCTGATCCTCGAAGAAACCTAAATCTCCTACCAGATAAGGCGAATAACTGTAGAAGAGCTCAGCAACAATAAGTGTTTCACCATCGGCAAGCGTTTCTCCACCACCATTATCCGGGAAAGCAGGCGGTAGTGTTGCGTCGCCATTGACGGCTGTACCGACAGGACTTTCCTTACCGCTGACGCCTCCTTCTATCCTCTGGCTCAGTATAAAAGGCGCTTGGTTGTTACGTCCTTCAACAGAAGTGAGGATCATCATGCTCTCCCCATTGATGTCAAAAGGGCGCGCCATATAGTATGCGGAATCCAGAATATTTGATATCTGCAGCTCCGTCATGTTTTCTGAGCCAGAACGGGCCACCAGATCAGACAAGGTAGCAACAATTCTGTCTAGCTTTTGCATGATAAGAGCATAACGGGCCACTTCAAAGCTACCAGCTGCGATCACCATCAAGATCGGTAACATCATGGCGAATTCAGTCATGGCGACACCGCGACGGCTGCTGACAAAGGAAACAACCAGTTTGCCAGAGCGTGCTGCCAGGGTTGCTAGCATTTTTTTCATTCTACTATCATCCTGAATTTAATTGTTTTTATAACCTAAAGCAGAAGACCGCCTCAAAAGGGTTCATTCTGCACTACAATGGACGCGGAAAGAGGAATAGTTCCGTTTAAAACAGGGATGATCTGACCACTGAGAAAATTCCAGTTATAGGTCACCGTATAAAGGACGATATCACCCTGCCCACCCAGTCCGGCCTCACCGAGATCTGCATCCCAGGTACCGTTACCATTAATCTCCGTCCAAGGCTCTCCTCCCGGATAGTCAGTACCCTCATGTGTTAGTGGACCCGGTGTCCAATCACCATTTCCATCCAGATCAACATACTCCTCACCCTTACCAACGGTTTCAAAATTCTCGTAGACCTTCATATCAATATCATCCGTTGTCAGATTTAGCATTCCGACGGTTGATTCATTGATCATATCAACAATCGCCTGATCATTGCTGGTTCCCTGCTGAATCTGGCCGGTAAGGCCGAGGCGGGAGGCTTCTCTCAGGCTGCCTTCGACCACTGTGTTGATATACATCCCCATACTGAGTTCGATAATGCCAAACAGGATCAGGAACAGCATGGGTGCCACCATGGCCATTTCTACGGCCGTAGCGCCATTCTGGTCTTTGCGGAACCGCCGAAGGAGACGGCTTAAGGAGCGGGTGCGTCGCATGGTTTTCGAGCCTCTGTTAATCTGGCCCGAAACTACCGAAAAGTCCTTAAATCCGCGTTAAATAAAGCCGCCGATTTAGGTAAAGTTTTATCTGAATAAACCTTGAATCAGGCTGCAGATCCGCCGAATTTGGCTTCCCACTCGGCGATCTCATCATCGCTGATTTTACGGAACAGAACATCCGGAATGGTAAAGGCGTGACCGGCTTTCAGGACCTTTAGCTGACCCAGCATATCACCGTCAATCCAGTCCGTTTCCGAAAGGTCCAGATCAAGCGCATCAGACAGCTGACGGGAGGCGTTTGGAATAACAGGCGCGCTCAATATCGCAAAAATCCGGATCAGGTTAATGGCCGTCCGCAGGCTGGCCGCCGCCGCCTCAGGATCGGTTTTGAACGCTGTCCAGGGTGCGACTTCCGTCAGATACTCATTACCCATAACCCAGATGGCCCGAAGCTCCTGCATGGCTTTGCGGATCTGCAGCTCTTCCAGATAGGTGTTGTAAGCCGCCAGGCGCTTGTCCAGCGCTGCCGCGAGTTCATCCTCGCGCGCTCCAATCTCTCCCCCCTCAGGCAAAGCCGCTCCGAATTTGGAGGAGCAGAATTTAAGGATCCGGTTCACAAAGTTACCGAGCGTATCGGCCAGGTCTTTGTTGCAGGTACCGGCAAATCCATCCCAGGTAAAACTGGAATCCGAATTTTCAGGTGCATTGGCCAGCAAATAGTAGCGCCAGTAATCCGCCGGCAGCATCTCAATGGCATCGGACATGAAAATGCCGCGCTTCTGGCTGGTGGAGAACTTGCCACCATAATAATTCAGCCAGTTGAAGCCCTTGATATAATCCACCATCTTCCAGGGCTCCCGGCTACCAAGCTGGGTGCCGGGGAAAGTCACCGTATGAAACGGAATATTGTCTTTCGCCATGAACTCGGTGTAACGCACATCATCGGCCTCATACCACCAGGACTTCCAGTCCCGGTTTGCCGGGTCTTCATCCGCCCACTCCCAGGTGGCGGCGATATATTCGATCGGCGCGTCGAACCAGACATAATAGACCTTGTCTTCCATGCCTTCACGGCCAACCGGAACACCCCATTTCAGATCCCGGGTAATGCCCCGGTCATGCAGTCCTTCATCCAGCCATTTCAGTGCAATGGACGACACCAGCACCGGCCAGTCCTGGTGTTTATTCACCCAGGCCCGAATTTCGTCAGACAGTTTGGATTGCAGCAGGAACAGATGCCTGCTCTCCCGCACCTCCAAATTGGTGCTGCCGGAGATAGCGGAACGGGGATTGATCAGATCCGTGGGATCCAGCAGTCTTGTACAGCTTTCGCACTGATCCCCGCGCGCCTTGTCATAGTCGCAATGCGGGCAGGTCCCTTCCACATAGCGGTCCGGCAGGAAACGATCATCATCAATGGAAAATACCTGCTTGGTCACCCGCTCTTCGATAAAACCGTTTTCAAACAGCTTGTTACCGAAATGCTGGGTCAGTTCCCGGTTTTGCGGCGAAGATGAACGACCGAAGTAATCAAAAGACAGCGAGAAAGCCTCGCCTAGCCTTGCCTGTACTTCATGCTGCTCCGCACAGAAATCTGCAACCTCCAGACCTGCTTCCCGGGCCGCCAGTTCAGCCGGCGTGCCATGCTCGTCCGTTGCACAAATCAGCAGGACCTCATGCCCCTGCGCCCGAAGATAGCGGGCATAGAGATCGGAAGGCAGCATGGAGCCCACCAGATTACCCAGATGTTTGACGCCGTTGATATACGGCAAGGCAGAGGTAATAAGATGGCGTGTCATCGGCTGATATCCGTCACAGAGGTTGTCATTTCATCAATGACGCTCCTTTTACAGGAACTGTGCGCCCGGATCAAAAGACTTTTCGGGAATTACCAGATACCAAACAAACGTTTGCCTTGATATTTCGAGAATATCGTGTCAGATTCCGGGAATAGTCTGTTTTACATGGGTGTCCGCATGCCGGTTTCAACTGCTTTACAATCCGTTTCCTCACCTTCCTTTTCGGAAGAAGTTCCCGCTCTCAGACATGACTGGAGCCGAGGCGACATTGCCGCTTTGTTCGAGAAGCCCTTCATGGACCTCCTGCTGGAAGCACAACTCAATCACCGGCACTATTTCCCGGCCAATGAAGTTCAGGTCTCCAGCCTGCTTTCCATCAAAACCGGCGGCTGCCCGGAGGATTGCGCCTACTGTCCGCAGTCCGCGCATCACAATACCGGCCTGCCGGCCGCCAAGCTGATGCAGGTTCAGGCGGTCCTTGAAGAAGCAAAACAAGCCAAGGAAGCCGGTGCCAGCCGCTTCTGCATGGGAGGCGCCTGGCGCAGCCCGAAAGACCGGGATATGGACATGGTCGTCGCCATGATCGAAGGGGTTCGCGCACTCGGCATGGAAACCTGCATGACCCTTGGCATGCTCAGCCCGGAGCAGACCATTCGCCTGAAAGAAGCCGGACTGGATTACTATAATCACAACGTGGATACCTCCCCGGAATATTACGAGAAGATCATCTCCACCCGAACCTATGAGGATCGGCTGAACACTCTCGCCCTGGTTCGCCAAGCGGGGATCAATGTGTGCAGCGGCGGTATTGTCGGCATGGGTGAAAGCGCTGATGACCGCATCGGCATGCTGCAGACCCTTGCCAACCTGCCGGAGCATCCGGGCAGCGTTCCCATCAATATGCTGGTGCAGGTAGAAGGCACACCGCTTGACAAAACGGAACCGCTAGACACATTCGATTTTATCCGCACCATTGCCGTTGCCAAGATTCTGATGCCCGCCTCCGTCATCCGCCTGTCCGCCGGACGACTGGAAATGACAGAGGAAACCCAGGCCCTCTGCTTTATGGCCGGCGCATCCTCCATTTTCGCCGGCCCTAAACTGCTGACCACGGAAAATCCGGATCAGCTGTCAGATCAGAAACTGTTTGAAAAGCTGGGGATCACGCCTGCACAAACCTGCCGCCGCCCGGAGATAATCGGAGAAGCAGTCGCCTCCTAGAAACAGCAAGATATGCAAACGGGCTACCTACACTCTTCTTCACAATACCGAAAACCCAAGCCTGAGTCATAATGACTAACAATCCTCCATCTTCTTCAGATGCAAGCTGCTAATCATATAAAATTCAGGTGATCTAATGTCTCCATAAGGCGCATTTATTTATTGCCTCTTTCGCTGATCAACCGCAATAGGTATCAGAGTGTCACCCGTCTTTCGCCTATCCAGAATCTCCCTTTTCGTGGCGGCAATATGCGCCAGCTGTTCTGATCGGAAAGGGTGAATAATGTTATAAACTAATTTCGCACCCCCTCTCTTCTTCTCTAATGCAACGAGATTAAGAAGAAATTTCACTCCAGCCTCGACATCATATCCAGCAGCATCCATTAAATAAGCTGCAATGTAATCAGCTTCTCTTTCCTGCGCGGGGCTGAACAATGTTTTCCAACCCTCGCTATGTGCCTCCAATCGCTGACGTTTTCCAAATTTAAAAGGGTCACTTACCACACACCCAAGGCCGCAAAAAGCGTAACCAATAACTGCACCCAAAGGAGTAGTAGGTCCTATTCTAGTGGGACCATTAGCATCTACATGGCCGGTCAATATGTGACCAAACTGATGGGTCAACATATATGCCATTTCATGTTTATTACGGATATATGGAAGAATACCTTTACTGACTGTAAGGCCACTTACCCCCCACGGATATGCGTTCACATCTTCTGATTCAGCAAGCCGGAAAACAAACCAATCACACCCATAATGATGTGCATTAACTGCTGAACAAATCTCCTCACCTGCTTTAACTAAAGCTATATAGGTTTCTTCAAGTAATTTAATCTGATCCTGCTCCGACAACGTAGCTTCAGTTACCAAAGTAGCGTTGTCCGCTAGCTTTCTGGCGCTTGCCTTTTCTTCTTTAGAAATGGTCGGCCCTGGATAGCTTTTACCATTGGTAATCGATGAATTCTGCGTCACGCAAGCTGTTAGTAAACACAGCGACAAGCAAATAGAAAACAATCTTAGCATGCATCTCCCTTTCTTTAATCATCTTTAAAAAGAGATGCAAAAGAAGTCAATCATTCACTGAACTTATGAAATGACAGTCTCCACAAAAAGTAACGTGCCTTATAATGAAACGCGACAACAAATACCTGAAAAAGTATTTTGTCAGCCATTATACCCCACACCTGCTAGTCAACTATTGCATGACGCAAAATCGGCTACTTTGCTATTACCTTCTTCTTCCCTAAGGCCTTAGAGGGCGTTGGCACGTGACAGTTATAATAGTCATCGGTCTCAACTTTAGTGGCTGTACCGCCATGTTTGGCGCAGACGGCGAGGAACTTGTCGCAGTTACTGGGATTAAGATCTGATATGGTGCAATTCACACTGACATCATGGGTAATAGGTGCACCGCCACCCTTCTGCATCAATCGCTTCAGAGTATTCTCTGCCTGCACCGCAGAATAAGTCTTGGCACCTCCTTGCGCTGCATAAACAGGCTGCATACCTGCCGTTGCCATCAAAACGCAGAGCGCCAACGCCCCTTTTCTCCGTATCATAGCTGTCTCCTTTTCATCGTCAGCAATAAAAGACGGGCTATCCGCCTTTCATTGCTTAAGTCGAACCTGACTATAAAAAGGTTCATATTTTCAGCCTGTTACAGACAATTTACATCTAATTTTCTGTAACAGGCTGTTTTTAAAAATAACTGAATTCGCTACCGTCCGCAGATGCTGCATACCGACCTAGACGCATCCGTAAGGTTGTTGCAATTGCCGCAACGCCTTAGGAACTCCTCGACCTCATCAACGACATCATTACTCGCATCGCCTGAAGCACTCGTACGGAAACGACTGGCCGGCATAATCAACAAAACAAAAAACGCTGCCGGAAAGGCACCGACGGCGACCAGCCAGAAGGCTTGGGAGCGGCCTTTGCTGCTGGAGATCTTGACGGTCATGATCAGGAAGGACACCCAGAGGAACAGGCCGAGATAGATCAGGTGGCTTTGGTCGAAGTCGGGCATAATCATGAGCCGCACTCTAGCGGCGAATTCTTAATCCGACGTCAACAAAGCCATGCAATTCATGCAGGGCTGAAATCGGAAAACTGCGCTTATCAATTTTGGCAAATCGATTATTTCTAATGCAACACACACGAAGCACCGAAACACCCGAATAAAGGAGGGCACCATGTCTTTCGCTAAAGCAAATCTGATCACCACCCAGGCACCGGTTGCCTATGACGATAGTCTGTTTGACATTGTTAAAGGATATTTCGAAAAGCGCCGGGCGGCCCGTCATCTGCAGGCCATGTCCGACCGGGAGCTGTCCGATATCGGTATTTCCCGTACTGAGATCCATAAAGCCGTTTCCGGCGATCTGTATCGGTAATACACCCCTCCTTTACAAGATGGTCGACACTTGCGGTTCCGACCTCTTACCCCTACCATGGCGGCCTTTCTAACGTATTGTTTCTGGGAAAGGCCCGCCATGAAATCCAATCCGCAATTCCCCGCCCCCGCTGATGCAGCAGAACGTCTGGCCGTTAAGCCGGTGATCTGCTATCCCAATGAAACTCTGCCAACCTTTGATGCCGCTTTCTACGAAGCCGCGAAGGACGGAATGACTCTTGTGGATACAGTGATTGTCCCACCGAGGGACGCCCGCTGTTTCAGTGTTCCAGCCGGGCATTTCTGCCGGATCGCCTATCAGGACGGACCCCAGGTCGGGGATCTCAATCTCTGGAATGCGGATGATATCAACGAAAAATTCTTCAGCGGCAAAACCCGGGCCCTGCACGGCACCCATGTGAGTACCGGCGACCGATTGTGGAGTAACCTGCCCTATCTTCGTCCGCTGGCCACGGTAACGGCAGATACGCTCGACTGGTACGGCTATGACAGTTTCGGTGGCGGCGTACATGACGTGATCGGCACGCGCTGCGATCCCTATACCAACCATCTCCTAAGCGGTAACGACTATCATCATTGCTGCCATTCCAATCTGATCCGGGCACTGGCGGAGGAAAAAGGCCTCTCCCCCGATGAAGCGGAACCCTATGTGCATGACGTGCTTAATGTCTTTATGTGTACCGGCTTCACCCGCGATACCCAGCAGTATTTTATGAAAGCCAGTCCTGTCCGCGAAGGAGATTACCTGGAACTGTTCGCGGAAGTTAGCCTCCTCGGCGGCCTGTCCGCCTGCCCCGGCGGCGACTGCGGCAGCAGCCATTCCAGCGAAGAAGCCGCCTGTTATCCTTTAAGGGTTGAGATCTATAAACCTGCGGACGGAGCCCTTGGCAACTGGAAACCCGCGGAAGTTAGTGGTTATTCAAGGACGCACGGCCTTTAATCCGTGACGAACAGCCGCCGGGCGACCACTTTCATCTCCGCAATATACCGCTCCTGCGGCCAGCCGCACTCCAGGGTAAGATGTTCCCAGTTCCGAACGGACAGGAGCGTCCAGAGGAGATCGGTCGCCTCTTCCAGCGTGTAGTTTTCCGACAAATCGCCATCCCGGTCCAGGGCCAGGATGGCGGCTTCGCAGCCTTCTTTCATATCCTGCATCCGTTCATCCCAGGCGCTGGCGGCGGCTTCGTCCTTGTGGCGGATATCCAGCAGCGCTTTCACCGTGCCATAGATATCGGGGATATAATTCCCCCAGGCCTCAATATAAGCCTCCAACCGCTCAGTTCCGGTCTTGGCCGTGCGGCTGGCGACAAGGCGTTCTTCTTCGCCTTTCAGATCATCCAAATAATGAGTTGTAGCGACCAGAAGTTCGGCCCTGGTCTTGAAATGCAGATACAGGGCCTGCCGGGAGATACCGGCCCGCTTTGCGATATCCGACATACGGACCACCTCCCCCTCTCCCGCTGCGAGGAGATCATGGGTGGCCTTCAGGATACGGGTTCGGGTTTGAGAATTATCACTTGACATGATGTAAAGTAATCCTATCTTGACATCATGTCAACTTGACACTGTGTCAAGAAAGGAGAAAATCATGAAACTCGCTATCTTCGGAGCAACCGGTACCGTCGGGCAGCATCTGGTGGAACAGGCCCTGGAGCTTGGCCATGACGTCACAGCCCTCTCCCGCAGTCCTTTAAAACTGCCAACCGCTCAGAAAAACCTGACCGTTCTTCGGGGAGATGTTCTGGATCCGGTTGCCGTCAAAAAGGTGGTCGCCGGAAAAGACGCGGTGCTCTGCGCTTTGGGTATGCCGCTCTTTAACAAGGACGGACTAAGGACGAGCGGCACGCAAGTGATTGTCGGTGCCATGCAGGATATGGCCGTTAAGCGCCTTGTCTGCCTGTCGGTTATGGGTGCGGGAGACAGTAAAGATCAGGTCCCTTTTCACTACCGCCATATCATCCTGCCTCTGCTTCTAAGGCATGTCTGCCGGGATCATGAAGGTCAGGAAGCGGTTATCCGGGACAGTCATCTGGACTGGACCTGTGTGCGGCCCGTCAATTTCACCAAAGGTCCCAGAACCGGTACTTATTGGTCTGGAACAGATACAAGCGATGCAAAGCTGACAATGAAAATCGCTGCAGCCGATGTCGCCGATTTTATGTTGAGGCAGCTTACAAACGGCTCAAACATCAGAAAGGCTGCCTGCCTTTCCTATCAGGCTGATAGCTGGGCAGCAGAAAAAACCGCTCAAGCCTCATGAAAGAAAGCCAGCTTGTGTCCTTCCGGATCACGGCAGTAGGCGAATTCATTTCCTCTAGTCCCCCGGGGGCCAGGAGGACCGTCATCTGTGCCGCCGAGTTCCAGCGCTCTGGCATGCAGGGTGGAAACTTTTTCCTTGCTCTCAAGGGAAAAGGCCACCATGGATCCGTTGGCGGTCGTCGCCGGCTCCCGGTTGAAGGGCTTGATCAGCCCTAATACAGCCCCGTCCTGCTTTGATCCCCAAATTGTCAGGTGCGTACTGTCTGAAATACGACTCGCACCAATTTCAGCGAGCAGCCCGTCATAAAACTGACGGGCCTTCTCAATGTCATTGGTACCAAGTGTAATATAGCCAATCATAATTGGCTCCTCTGCCGGTTATCCTATCCCATGCAATAAAAAGCCAGCTTATGCCCTTCCGGATCACGGCAATAAGCAAACTCCATCCCTTGCGGCCCCCGCGGCCCCGGAGCACCTTCGTCTGTGCCGCCAAGTTCCAGTGCTTTCTCATACATTTTCACCATGGTCTCCCGATCATCCACCAGGAGCGCGGTCATGGTACCATTGCCAATTGTCGCCTCCTTGCCGTCATGAGGACGGATAAGACCCAGCAGAGGCGCACCGCGCTTCGTCGTCCAGAGAGACAGACGGTCGCCGTCATCGCTCACCCGCTTTCCGCCCATCAGGGGAAGCAACGCGTCATAAAATTCCCGGGCTTTGGCAATATTATTGGTTCCCAACGTTAAATAACCGATCATGGCTTTCCTCTTTTTCTTCTTTGATTTTAAGTCTTTAATTATGTTTCTAGTGCGGTTTTAATTTTATCTGCATGAGCCTTCAGCACTTCCGGTTTGGCCATTTCACTGGCCGGCGGTCGTGGCTTGATCCCTTCATGACGCGGCAGAATATGAAAATGCAGATGAAAAATCTCCTGCCCGCCAACGGCCTCGTTAAATTGCTGCAGGGTCACGCCTTCGGCATCAAAGGCTGTCATAACCGCATGGCTGAGCTTCTGAACCGTTGCCATGCAGGCCGCCAACTGTTCCGGCGTGGCATCCAGCATATTACGGGCCGGTG
>DIYE01000159.1:14009-16140 GCA_002428885.1 Alphaproteobacteria bacterium UBA6062 | reverse complement strand
TTCTGCCGCCGGTCATCACGGCGCTTGGCTTTCTTACTTTCTGGGCGACCACCGGTGCTTATGGCGAACCCTGGACCGCGGTGATCAGCCACGGGGTTTTCTTTGTTACCCTACCGCTTGTGACAATCACGCTTGGTTTTACCTCTATTGACGGGTCGTTGATTGAGGCAGCGTCCACCATGGGGGCAAATGAAAGAACAATCTTCAGAACCATCGTTCTGCCCCTGATCATTCCTTATCTGATATCCGGCTATGCCTTCACTTTTGTTCTGTCCCTGAACGAATATATCGTCGCCTATATGACCGTTGGTTTCACCATGGAAACCTTGCCGATCAAGATCTTCAACGCGCTTCGCTACGGTTATACGCCGACCATGGCATCCGTTTCGGTCCTGTTTGTGGCTGTTGCAGCGCTGGTTTTCGGCCTGATTGCCCGATTTGGCGATCTTCCCAAGCTACTCGGTAATCTGTCAGGGGAGGATCGGTAATGCGATTGGCTCTCTTCCAGATGCAGGCGGTAGCCGGTGATGTAGCTACCAATCTTCAAAAGATTGAAGGCGCCGCTCGCCAGGCAGCGGAAAGCGGAGCGGACCTGCTCATCACTCCGGAGCTTTCTATACCAGGCTATGGTGCCGACGATAAAATGGCGACCCTGGCAGACAGAGAGGATGGTCCGCAAATTAAAAAGCTGCAGGCAATCTCAAGGGACAATAAGATAGCGCTGATCGCCGGATTTGCTGAACAGGACGGCCAGAGTGTATATAATAGTGCTGTTTTTCTGGATGGAGACAATACTCCCGTCATTTATCGTAAGTCGCACTTGTATGGCTCTTATGAGAAATCACATTTCCAAACCTGTGGTGCTGAAACGACCCTGTTTGAGGTTAAGGGAAAGCGATGCGGGATGTTGATCTGCTATGATGTAGAATTTCCGGAGAATGTCCGGCGCCTTGCCCAGGCGGAAGTTGATCTGGTAATCGTACCAACCGCCTTGCCGATCAGCGATCATGGACCTTTCATAGCTCGTAAACTGGTGCCGACGCGCGCCTTTGAAAACCAGGTGATCGTCGCCTATGCCAATCATACAGGGCGCGACGATCTCTTTGCCTATCAGGGGCTATCCACCATTGCCGCCCCGGATGGGACCATGCTCGCCGTTGCAGATGAAACGGAAGAGACGGTTCTTTTCGCAGATATTGATCTCGGTCGTTACGTGCAATCCCGGCTTGATAACAGTTATCTCGAGGACCTTTGATCCCTGAGAAGGCCTAATAGCCTCAAAAAACATTGAAGCATGGTTAAGAAAAACGCATATGCCTATTTGGTTGTTGCTGCATCTTTTACAGCTTGAATTGCTTCCGGATTGGCCAGGGAAGAGAGATCTCCGGGATTTTCTCCCAGATAGGTTGCCCGAATAACCCGACGCATTGTTTTCATGCTGCGGGTTTTCGGTAGTTCCGATGCGAAACCGATTTCCCTTGGAGAGAAGGGTTTACCAACCCTCTCACCGACAATCGTTTTCAAGGCCGTTGTCAAAGTCTCAGAAGGAATATGTCCTTCTTTCAGGACACAGATGCAAACAACCGCAACGCCTTTGATGCTATCAGGAACGGCAATGGCTGCGGCGTCGGCGACAGCGTCATTTTCAAGGACGGCCCCTTCTATTTCCGGTGGGCCGACCCGTTTTCCGGCGACGTTGATGGTGTCATCAGAACGCCCGTGGATATGCCAGGTTCCATCCTCATTTTTATGAGCCCAGTCTCCGTGATGCCAGATGTTTTTATAGGTAGACCAGTAGGTTTTTAAGTAGCGGTCGTTATCCTTCCATAACCCCATCGTAAGGCCCATTGGGGCCTGGGTGACGACAAGTTCACCCACCTCGCCCGGATCCGCTTCACTACCGTCTGTCCTTAGAACCTGAGCGCCTACTGCGAGATTTTGAGCCGAAAAGCCGCAAGGCGGTATATCCTGAAGGACGGTTGAGGTCAGGATGGCGCCCACCAGTTCTGTCCCGCCTGAGATATTCAGGGGAACTGCTCTGTTTTTACAGATATGTTCTCTCGTCCAGTGCCAGGCCTCCGGCGTCCAGGCTTCACCGGTGGACGGAACAATCCTGAGAGAGGCCAGTGAC
>DIYE01000159.1:1931-13935 GCA_002428885.1 Alphaproteobacteria bacterium UBA6062 | reverse complement strand
GGAGAGGCCAGTGACAATCCTTCCATACCTGATGGATCAAGGGTCATGAGCTGCCGTGCAACGGTCGGGGCTATGCCCATATGCGTTATCTGAAGCTCATCAACCAATCTTAAAATCCGGAAAGGGTCTTCACGATGAGTAGGGGCGCCTTCGGCCAGAATAACGGTTGCGCCAACCAGGGACGTTGAGATCAGGGTGAGAGGTCCCATGACCCACCCCATATCCGTCATCCACATATGGCGGTCGCTTTCCTTCATATCCAGACACAAGGTGAAATCCGATGTAGTCTTTCCCAGGATACCGATATGGTTCTGGACCACGCCTTTCGGTTTTCCTGTCGTGCCTGATGTAAAAGCAACAAAGAGCGGATCTGTGGGTGTCATGGGAATTGCCTGCCGGATAGGAGATGCCTTTTCCATCTCTGTTTTCCAGTCTTTGACCAGAGGATGGTCCGGAAGACCGTCTTCTTCCCGAACCAGACAGAGAACCGTTGAAACAGCCTCTGAAGACGCAACGGCTTCCAACAAGGCAGGGATCATACTAACCCTGCGGCCAGCGCGCGTTGTCGACGTAGCCGTCACCACTGCCTTCACATCAGCATCATTCAGGCGCAAAGCAATGGCGGGTGCCGCAAAACCCGAAAAAAGCGGAATGGCGATAGCTCCCAGGCGCGCAATTGCCATAAAGGCGGCAGCCATTTCCGGGATCATGGGCATATAGAGGGCAACAGCATCGCCCTGCTTAATGCCGGCGGTCTTCAAGGCTCCGGCAATTCTGCAGCTTTCTTCCTGATACTGTTCATAGCTCCAGCGACGACGATTGCCCGCTTCATCAATCGCTTCAATAGCTGTTTTCTGCCAGACCGGACTGTTCTTGTGTCGGTCAAGGCAAGTGCTGACCAGATTCAGGCGTGATCCGATGCACCAGTCGGTAAATTGAGGACCTCTGCGTCCGTCCCGGACCGCCGTGTAAGGTGTCTCAAAAACGATCCCCTGCCACTTGAGGATAGTGTCCCAGAACCAATCCGGATCCTCATTGGATTTTTTACACAGGGCCTCATAACTCGCAAAACCATAGTCTTTCAGAAAAACTGCGAGGTTGCTGCTATCGCGGATATCTCTCGGAGGTGTGAAATATTCTTCCTGTGTCATGGCGCTCTCACCTGTGTTAATGAAGCGATTATTATTCTGGGGCTTAGGGACATAACTTTAGGGCCTAACACGCGTTAGAGTACTTTGATGCTGCCGGGAGTCAAAAAGGAAAGTGGAAAAAACGAAGGCACCTTTGTTGGATAAACTGGCCGAAAGCTGTATCAAGCTTATTGGTCACGGGATGTATTCTGACTGAACAGGGTTGATGGTACGGCTGATGGACACTTATCGCTACCGTCTTGTTGAAAACAGCGTTTGTCCGGGCATAAAGTAAGTCGCCGATTATTTATCCGGCTTTAGCGCTACCATAACATATCCAAAAGGCTTATGCTGTGACCATTAGGTACAATTCTGGGAAAGTATGCAGGAGTTGCCGAACATAGATGCTGTGCTGATTGATGCGCTGGAGCATGCGTCAGAAGCCTTTGTTATTTATGACAAAGACCTTAACGTTGTTCATTGTAACGGCAATTTTCGGACTATGTATGGCTATTCGGAAGAGCAATCCAAGCCTGGCACACCTATGCGACAACTCATTGATCTCGACGTTGCAAATGGTAATTTCCCGATTGGTCTCTCAGAATATAATATTACCGATTATCTTTTAAAGCGGCGTTCAGTAGAGAATACACCGGATAACTCTTTCGAATATCAACTGAATGACGGTCGGTGGATCTCCATTAGTGAACGATCTACATCCTCAGGCGGGCTCGTCAGTATTCAGAGGGACATTACTCACCGGAAAAAAACCGACGAGGAACTGTTAAAAAGAAACAGGCTTTTTCAGACGGCGTTTAATGCGGATCAAAGTGCCTGCTCCATATCTGTCCTGGAGACGGGTGAGTTTTTGGATGTCAATGATACCTGGTTACGTGCCCGGAATTTGAAGCGGGACGAAGCTATCGGGCGAACGGCCCTTGAACTTAATGTTTGGGGTAGCCCTCAAAAGCGAGAAGAAGTTGTTCGGCAGGTTCGCCTGAATAAGCATAAAGGCAGGTACGAGACCAGCGTTACGCGGCCAGACGGAACGGTTCGGTATGTTGTGCTGACCTGGGATGTGATCACGGTCAATCATCAGGAGTGTTTATTTCTTTCCACGACGGATGTTACAGCAGGAAAAGAAGTCGAGATGGCACTTCAGCTGAGCTTAGACAGGTTTTCTGATTTCAGCAGGGCCAGCAGCGATTGGTATTGGGAATCGGATTCGGACAATCGTTACACTTATCTCTCTCCGATTGCCGAGAAAAGCACCGGCCGTAGTGAGGCTGAATTTCTTGGTAAAACGCATGTCGATTTGAGGGAGGAAGATGGTGAAGACTGGCAGGAAACAGACAAGCTGATCTGGCAAAAATTTCAAAAGCGAGAGGCTTTCCGGGATATTGTGGTTCGTCGCTGGCACAAGGAAACAGGGCAAAAGATCTGGCTCCGGATTTCCGGAAAACCTTATTTTGACAGAGATGGATCCTTTGAGGGGTTTCGGGGTTCCTCGACCGATATAACCAGTCAAGTTGATCTCGAGGAACGTCTGCAACAGTCTCATAAAATGGAAATGATTGGGCAGCTTACAGGCGGTATCGCACATGATTTCAACAATCTGCTGGCGGTCATTCAAGGAAATGCAGAACTAATCCAGGAGGCGGCCGAAGCCGGAAAGGACATTCTGCCGGCTCAACTTGACTCCATTCTTCATGCGTCGAAGCGAGGTGCCGAGCTAACTCAGAGCATGCTGGCTTTTTCGCGAAAGCAGACCTTAAATCCGATTGCCATCCGTCTTGATCATCATGTTGGGCAGATGACCGAAATGCTCCGACGGACACTGGGAGAGACCATCCAGATCGAAACAGAGGCAGAGGAGAAGCTTTGGTATTGCGAAGCTGATGAAGGTAAGGTGGAGACCGCCCTTTTGAATCTCGGAATAAATGCGCGGGACGCTATGCCGAACGGTGGCAAGTTGTCGATCCGGTTAAATAACTGCCTTCTTAAAGCCAGTGACCTGACGGATCATCCGGATGTTGAGCCGGGTCGGTATGTGGCTTTGAGTGTTGAAGATACGGGATCAGGAATTGCAAAAGAACATCTTGATCATGTGTTCGAACCTTTCTTTACCACAAAGGAAACAGGTCGAGGGACAGGCCTGGGCTTGAGTATGGTCTATGGCTTTGCTCAACAGTCCAGGGGACATCTGACGATTTGCTCGGTCCTTGAAAAGGGGACGAAGGTGACGCTTTACCTTCCTTATGCGGATCCTTCCAAAACGGAATAGGCGCTGTATTTTTTAAGGCATCAAAATTTCTTTTTTGATTCTTGCGTGACCGGTATTCACTGCCGCGAGGTTATTTTCCTTTTTACATAAAATGAAATTTTCTGAGGAAAAACAGTCCCGCTTTTTATTTCATTTCTGAGTTTCCTATTTTCATTTGACATTCAAAAACATTTCATATTTTCTTCACTTTCTTTCGTGACCGAAAACTCACAACACAGCGAAAGCGGGACAGGAAGGTTCATGTCGACAGAATTCGACATCTTTATCATTGGCGGAGGGATCAACGGCTGCGGGATTGCCCGGGACGCCGTCGGTCGGGGCTATTCCGTCGCCCTCTGTGAAATGAATGATCTGGCCAGTGGAACCTCTTCCGGTTCAACGAAACTCATCCATGGCGGCCTCAGATATCTGGAGCATTATGAGTTTCGACTGGTTCGCGAAGCGCTGAGCGAGCGCGAGATCCTCTGGAAAATGGCGCCCCATATTATCTGGCCGCTGCGTTTCGTTTTGCCGCATCACAAAGGGCTGCGCCCTGCCTGGCTGCTGAGGCTTGGACTGTTTATCTATGATCATATCGGTGGCCGTAAGAAACTCCCGGCGACCCATACGGTTGATTTTAATTCACATCCCTCAGGGGAACCCCTTAAACAGGATTTTGCAAAAGGTTTCGAATATTCCGATTGCTGGGTTAATGACGCGCGGCTTGTTGTCCTGAACGCTCAGGATGCCGCGTCCCGCGGTGCCCGTGTTGAAACGCGGACCCGCTGTACCGAAGCGCGCCGTAAAGACGGTATCTGGCATATCAGGACACGGGATCTGCTCAGCGGGGAAGAGAAACAGACGACCGCAAAACTTCTGATTAACGCGTCCGGCCCATGGGTGGATGAGGTTCTCGGAAATTCCCTCGGTGATAATAACGCCAAAAATGTGCGACTTGTTCAGGGTAGTCATATCGTGGTGAATAAAATGTTCGACCATGATCGCTGCTACATCTTTCAGAATGAGGATGAGCGTATCATTTTCGCCATTCCCTATGAGCAGAATTATACGCTGATCGGAACAACGGATCAGGATTTCAAAGGGGATGTAAATGACATCCGGATTTCCGGTGAAGAAGTAACCTATCTTTGTGAAGCGGCCAGCGAATATTTTAAAAAGCCGGTTCGGGAAGATGATGTGGTCTGGACCTATTCAGGGGTTCGGCCCCTCTATGATGACGGTGCTTCTAAAGCGCAGGAAGCAACACGCGATTATGTTCTGCGGGAAGACGGAAACAAAGGGGATGCGCCGCTTCTCAATGTGTTCGGCGGAAAGATCACCACATACCGGAGACTGGCTGAATCCATGATGGAAAAGGTAGAGGCGCTTATCGGTCAGAAATCCGCCTCCTGGACCGTGAATTCCACCCTTCCCGGCGGTGATTTTGACGAGGAAGGATTTGAACGGCTGGTAAATGATGTTACGCTGGAACACTCCTATTTGGAGAAGGATGTGGTGTGGCGTCTTGTTCGTTCTTACGGTACGAATTGCCGGAAAATACTAAAAAATATTAAGAGTGTAGAAGGGCTTGGTCAGGATTTTGGCGCCGGTCTTACAGAGCGGGAAGTCCGGTATTTAATTGAAAATGAATGGGCGCGTACAGCAGAGGATATTGTCTGGCGGCGTAGTAAACTGGGAATTCGCATGACGGATGAGCAGATTGCTGCACTGGATCGCTGGATGATTAAGAATGCGAGATAAGCCCGGTATCGGGTGGTGTCAGGTATATTATGTTGGAACTTAAAAATGTCAGCAAGAAGGTTGGCAGGGACGATCACATTAAAGATGTGTCCATGCAACTGGAGAAAGGGTCGCTCAACGTCCTGTTAGGGCCGACCTTATCCGGAAAAACAACCTTGATGCGTCTCATGGCCGGTCTGGATAAGCCGACGGGCGGTGACATTACACTGGATGGGCAAAGCGTTGTCGGACTGCCTGTTCAAAAGCGAAATGTCGCCATGGTCTATCAGCAGTTTATCAACTATCCGGCCATGACGGTGTATGAGAATATTGCCTCTCCTATGCGGATTGCCGGTAAAGACAACGCTGAGATCGATCGACGGGTCCGGCATGCTGCAGATCTTATGAAACTCAGCGATTTTCTGGACCGCACGCCTCTTAATCTGTCGGGCGGGCAACAGCAGCGGACGGCGCTTGCCAGGGCATTGGTCAAGGATGCTGAGCTGGTATTGCTGGATGAACCGCTGGCCAATCTGGACTATAAGCTCCGCGAGGAACTGCGTATCGAACTCCCCAGACTGTTTGCCGAAGCGGGTGCCATATTTGTTTACGCCACCACGGAACCCCATGAAGCGCTTCTGCTGGGAGGCAATACAGCGACTTTGTCCGAAGGGCGGGTGACGCAGTTTGACAAAACCATTTCCGTTCATAATCGTCCGGTTGACTTGAGGACGGCACAGACATTTTCCGATCCGCCTCTTAATCTGTTCGAGGTTACAAAATCAGGGAACGAAATCCGTTTTGAAGATCAGTCGGTGCTGGCGTCCGGTGAAACGGCAAATCTGGCGGACGGCGTTTACCGGGCCGGGGTGAGGCCTCACCATTTGTCCCTTGCCAGGCATTCTGACCGGGCTATGGCTGTTGATACGACGGTTTCAACATCGGAAATCACCGGTTCTGAAAGCTTTATCCATGTGGAAAAGAACGGATATCGCTGGGTTGCCCTGTCCCACGGTGTGCATCGGGTTGATACGGGCGATACCGTAACCGTTTATCTGGATCCCGCCAGTTTCTATCTGTTTGGCGCACAAGACAGGCTCGTTGCTGCACCTTCTGATTACAAGGGGGCCTTGGACTGATATGGCTCAAATTACCCTCGATAAGCTAGCCCATTCCTACATGCTTAATCCGCAAAATGAGGCGGATTTCGCGCTCAAGGAAATTGACCATGTGTGGGAGGATGGCGGCGCTTACGCTTTGCTCGGCCCGTCCGGGTGCGGCAAGACGACATTGTTGAATATCATCTCCGGCCTTTTGGTGCCGTCAAAGGGCAATATTTTGTTCGGAGATCAGAATGTCACCAACCTGCAGCCGGAACAGCGCAATATTGCCCAGGTTTTCCAGTTCCCAGTGATTTATGACACCATGACGGTTGCTGAGAATCTGGCTTTCCCGCTGGTCAACCGGAATGTTCCCAAAGATGAGATTTCCAAGCGGGTGTCCGAAATGATCGATATTCTCGATCTGGGCGACAAAGCGGGCCGGAAAGCCGAAGGCCTGACCGCTGATGACAAACAAAAGATCTCTCTCGGGCGGGGACTGGTTCGCTATGACGTGAATGCCATCCTGTTTGATGAGCCGCTTACCGTGATTGACCCACATATGAAGTGGCAGTTGCGCACCAAACTCAAAGAACTGCATCGTCAGTTCGAACATACCATGATCTATGTGACCCATGACCAGACGGAAGCGCTGACATTCGCCGATAAGGTTGTAGTGATGTACGAAGGGGAAGTGGTGCAGATCGGCACGCCGGAAGAGTTGTTTGACGAACCCGCCCATACATTTGTCGGCTATTTTATCGGCTCTCCCGGTATGAATGTGCTGCCTGCTGATATTCGTGGGGAGGTCGCTTCTATCGGTGACCATCAGGTTCAACTGACCCGATCCTATGCAGATCTTTCCGGTCAGGTGGAACTGGGCATCCGTCCTGAATTTGTAAGGATTTCAGGGGATGAAACAGGCTTGCCGATCCAGATCCACAATGTGGAGGATATTGGCCGTTACAAAATTGTCAGAGCGACCCTGAACGGTACCCCCCTTGATGCCATGCTGGCGGAGGGGGCGGAAGTGCCTGCGCATCCGACAGCGCTTTTCCAGGCGGATAAAATCAACATTTACAAGGATTCCCACCTTGTAAAAGGGGAGGGCTGATCATGGATAAACCAATGAACAACAAGGCCTGGTTCCTGGTTATTCCGGTCTTTCTACTGGTAGCGGTCAGTGCGATTATTCCGCTGATGACGGTGGTCAACTATTCCGTTCAGGATACGTTCGGCAATAACCAGTTCTTCTGGGCCGGTACGGAATGGTTTGCCGAAGTTCTTCATTCGGATCGCTTCTGGAATGCGCTTGGTCGGAATCTCGCATTTTCCTTTATTATTCTGACGATCGAAATTCCACTTGGCATTGTCATTGCGCTTTCTATGCCGAAGCGAGGTGTTTGGGTGCCGGTCTGTCTGGTTCTGATGGCTCTGCCACTGTTGATCCCTTGGAATGTGGTTGGCACTATCTGGCAGGTGTTCGGTCGGGCGGATATTGGTCTTCTTGGCTATACTCTGGCAGCGCTGGGCGTCGAATATAACTATGCCAGCAATGCTGTGGATGCCTGGGTAACCATCATTGTGATGGATGTCTGGCACTGGACGAGCCTGGTTGTCCTGCTCAGCTATGCGGGACTGGTTTCCATTCCGGAAGCCTATTATCAGGCAGCGCGCATTGACGGTGCATCCCGCTGGAAGGTTTTCCGCTATATCCAGCTTCCGAAAATGAACCGGGTTCTGCTGATTGCCGTTCTCCTGCGCTTCATGGACAGCTTTATGATTTACACCGAACCGTTTGTCCTGACCGGCGGTGGTCCCGGCAACTCGACGACTTTCCTGTCCATTGACCTGGTGAAAATGGCAATCGGCCAGTTTGATCTCGGACCGGCTGCTGCCATGTCCATTGTCTATTTCCTGATCATCCTTCTGTTGTCCTGGGTGTTCTATACGGTGATGACAAATTACGGCGCTGACGCCCCTGAAAAAGGAGTGCAGGACTGATGCAGAATAAACGAAACATGAAGTGGCTGGCGCCAACCCTGTACATCACGTTCCTGATGTTGCCGATCTACTGGCTTGTTAATATGAGCTTCAAGACCAACCAGGAGATTCTGTCCACCTTTACCCTGTTCCCGGCAGATCCGACGCTGAGGAACTATGCCGTTATTCTGACGGATCCAAGCTGGTATAACGGCTATATCAACTCAATGATTTATGTGGGGCTAAATACGGTAATTGCCGTTGCAGTCGCCCTGCCGGCAGCCTATGCTTTTTCCCGTTATAAGTTCCTTGGGGATAAGCACTTATTCTTCTGGCTGCTGACCAATCGGATGGCACCGCCCGCCGTTTTCGCATTGCCGTTCTTCCAGCTTTATTCGGCTTTCGGCCTGATCGATACGCATATCGCCGTTGCTTTGGCTCACTGCCTGTTCAATGTACCGCTTGCCGTGTGGATCCTTGAAGGCTTTATGTCCGGTGTTCCGAAGGAAATCGATGAAACCGCCTATATCGACGGTTATTCTTTCCCGCGTTTCTTTGTGAAAATCTTCATGCCGCTGACCGCATCAGGGATCGGTGTCGCAGCCTTCTTCTGCTTCATGTTCTCCTGGGTGGAGCTCCTGCTGGCCCGTACGCTTACTGTGACTGATGCCAAGCCTATTACAGCGACAATGACACGGACGGTTTCTGCGTCCGGATTGGATTGGGGCGTCCTGGCCGCTGCTGGTGTCCTGACCATTATCCCGGGGGCTTTGGTGATCTATTTCGTTCGTAACTACATCGCCAAGGGCTTTGCCCTTGGGCGCGTATAAGCCGGAAGGAGGAGAAAATGAGCCTTTCCTGGATGGCCTGGACGGTTCCGACCGCCATATTTTTCGGCACCATCATCTGTCTGCTGATCGCCATGCGGATCTGGGAGTATGTGAGCCCCGGCGGCTCGCCTCGGGTTGGCATCCTGCGCTTTGAAACAACGCGCGGGGACCGGTTGTTTTTATCGCTGCTGGGCAGCGCTTTTATCCATCTTGCCTGGTTGGGACTGGTTGGTCCTGACCTTTGGTGGGCACTTGGCCTTTCACTGCTATACGCCGTCGGCGTATTCCGGTGGGTATAGGTCGGGGCAATCGTGAGGCCGGTCCCTTTGGCCTCATTTAACCGCATTAACTCCAGGGAGGAATGAAATGCACAAATTTTTACTGGTATCGACGACAGCTGTCGGTCTGGCGCTTGCTTCCGCATCCGCGCAGGCTGATATGGCAGCTGCCGACAAGTTTCTGAAAGACGAAATCAAAGGATTGTCTTCTCTTTCCGAAACCGAGCAGAAAGCAGAGATGAAATGGTTCATCGACGCTGCTCAACCTTTTAAAGGCATGGAAATTAAAGTGGTGTCCGAGACAATCGGTACTCACGAATATGAATCAAAAGTTCTGGCACCGGCTTTTACGGCGATTACCGGCATCAAAGTCACTCATGACCTGATCGGTGAAGGGGATGTGGTTGAAAAGCTGCAGACCCAGATGCAGTCCGGCGAAAACATCTATGACGGTTACATCAACGACTCTGATCTCATCGGTACGCACTGGCGTTATCAGCAGGCCCGTAACCTGACGGACTGGATGGCTGGTGAAGGCAAGGATGTAACCTCCCCGACACTGGATCTGAAAGACTTTGTTGGCAGTTCTTTCACAACCGGCCCGGACGGTAAGCTGTATCAGCTTCCTGATCAGCAGTTCGCAAACCTTTACTGGTTCCGCTACGACTGGTTTAACGACGCGAAGAACAAGGCCGACTTTAAAGCCAAATACGGCTACGATCTTGGCGTTCCGGTAAACTGGTCCGCTTACGAAGATATCGCAGAGTTCTTTACAGGCCGTGAAATTGATGGACAGAAAGTCTATGGCCACATGGACTATGGTAAGAAAGATCCGTCTCTCGGCTGGCGCTTCACCGATGCCTGGCTGTCTATGGCCGGTAACGGCGACAAAGGTGAGCCGAACGGTCTTCCGGTTGATGAATGGGGTATTCGGGTTAACGAAAAGAGCCAGCCTGTTGGCTCCTGTGTTTCCCGGGGTGGTGATACTAACGGCCCGGCCTCCGTTTATGCGATTACCAAATATATCGACTGGCTGAAGAAATATGCACCGGCAGAAGCCGCCGGCATGGTCTTTAGTGAAGCCGGCCCGGTTCCTGCCCAGGGCGCCATTGCCCAGCAGATGTTCTGGTATACGGCCTTCACCGCCGACATGGTGAAAGACGGTATTCCGGTTGTGAACGCTGATGGTTCTCCGAAATGGCGGATGGCTCCGTCTCCGCGGGGTGCTTACTGGGAAGAAGGCCAGAAGCTGGGCTATCAGGATGCTGGTTCCTGGACACTGATGAAGTCCACACCGGTTGATCGGGCGAAAGCAGCCTGGTTGTATGCTCAGTTCGTTACATCCAAAACCGTTGACGTGAAGAAATCCCACGTTGGTCTGACATTCATCCGTGAATCCACCATCCAGCATGCAAGCTTCACCGAGCGGGCACCGAAACTCGGCGGTCTGATCGAATTCTATCGGTCTCCGGCCCGTGTTCAGTGGTCCCCGACCGGCACCAATGTTCCGGATTATCCGAAACTGGCGCAGCTCTGGTGGCAGAATATCGGTGATGCTTCTTCCGGTGCGAAAACACCGCAGGAAGCTATGGATGCCCTTTGTGCAGCACAGGAAAAAGTGCTGTCCCGTCTCGAACGTGCAGGTGTTCAGGGTGATCTGGGTCCGAAGCTGAACGAGAAGAAAGATCCGGGTTACTGGCTGAGCCAGCCGGGTGCTCCGAAAGCCAAACTGGCCAATGAAAAGCCGAAGCCGGTTACCGTCAATTATGACGAACTGGTCAAAAGCTGGCAGAAATAATCAGGTTCATTCCTGCCAAACAGAAAGGGCCGGACTTTTCCGGCCCTTTTTTTATGGCTGAATTCGGTTTTCTTATCCAAGAATTCCTGATAAACGCTGTGCCCGTAACTCAAGGGAAAGAGTGATTAATGTCTGAGCCGGAAAAAACAGCCGCCGAAACCATCGAAGACCTCAAGGAAGCGTTTGTCTTTCTGGAGGAGTGGACGGATCGCTACAGCTACCTGATTGATCTCGGGCGCAAGCTGCCGGATTTTCCGGAAGAAGCCAAAGTCGATGAAAACCTGATGGAAGGCTGCCAGTCGCAGGTCTGGCTGATCTCCCGCATGAACGGCGCACAGATGGAGTTTCTGGCTGTCAGTGATGCGATGATTGTCAGTGGCCTGATTGGCTTACTGCTATCCGTTTACAGCAACCGGACGCCAGAGGAAATCCTGGAAACAGATTCTTCTTTTCTGGAAGATCTGGGGCTTAATCAGCACTTGTCTCCGTCGCGCAGCAATGGCCTTTATTCCATGGTTAAGCATATTAAAGCGGCGGCTCAGAGAGAAGCGAAGTCCTAATATCCTTGCCCGCCTTTCCTCTTGGGAAAAGGCAGTGTAGCATATCCTCCAAAACAAGGCCGTATAGTCACAAATAACACATTTCTGGCAGGAAGCGATTTTCTTCTGTGCCAGGAAGGGAAGCGCAGGAAATGTGGTTCATTTTCAAGCTTTGCTGACGCCGCAGAGGAGAAAATCGGTCCTGTCCGAAGGATGCAAAAACGGCTTCAGCCTGCCGCGTTACATCTTTTGGATGGGGATGCCACCCCATCCGGCAAGCTGTTCCTTGCAGTCTTTTGCCGTTTTCTGCACCAGAAACGTGTTATTTGTGACTATACGGCCT
>DIYE01000159.1:0-1864 GCA_002428885.1 Alphaproteobacteria bacterium UBA6062 | reverse complement strand
TGTTATTTGTGACTATACGGCCTAAGAACAAGCACTTCAAAGTGCCCTTGGAGGACCATGTCTATTCAACGCCTGCTGATTGCCAACCGGGGGGAAATCGCCCTTAGAATTGCCCGTACTGCCCGATCCCTCGGAATAACGACCATAGCTGTCCATCCGGAAGATGATGCGGCTTCATTACATGTTCGCAAGTTAGATCAGACCGAACGCTTGCCGGGTAGCGGCCCTGCTGCTTATCTGGATATCGAGCAGGTCATTGACGCCGCGAAAAGAAGCGGGGCAGATGCGATCCATCCGGGCTACGGATTTCTGAGCGAAAATCCGGACTTTGAAAAAGCCTGTCGGAAGAACGGCCTGGTTTTTGTGGGACCAGGGGCAGAGGCTTTGGCTGTGCTGGCTGATAAAAGTGCAGCGCGCGGACTGGCGATAGAGGCCGGTGTTCCGGTTCTGGCGGGGACAAATGAAGCGACCGATCTCAAGACGGCTACTGCATTTTTCAACGAGCTCTCCCCAGGCAGTGAGATGTTTATCAAGGCCATTGCCGGTGGCGGTGGCCGGGGTATGAGGCGGGTCTCCAGTGAGGATGAGATCGAAAGCGCTTTTGCGTCCGCGGCAGCAGAAGCAAAGGCCGCTTTTGGCGACGATCGGTTATATGTGGAACGCTTTATGCCGGATGCGCGGCATATCGAAATTCAGATCATTGGCGATGGACAGGATGTTCTGCACCTGTTTGAACGGGATTGTTCCCTGCAGCGGCGTAATCAGAAAATTCTGGAAATCGCACCGGCACCTGGTCTGGACAACTCTATAGCTCATAAGCTCTATGACGCGGCGGTCACGATGGCCAGTAAGGCCGGGTATAGCGGTCTTGGTACCTTTGAATTTCTGGTCTCAAGTACTGATGACAGCTATGCCTTTATGGAAGCTAATCCACGCATCCAGGTGGAGCATACGCTGACAGAAGAAATTCTGGGACTGGATCTGGTTGTCCTGCAACTGGAGATCGCGGGCGGCAAGAGCCTGGCTTCTTTGGGCCTGGAACAGGAAAGCCTTCACCCCCGGGGATATGCGATACAGGCGCGGGTTAATGCGGAAACCCTCAAAGAAGACGGGACGGTTTTGCCGTCGGGTGGACGCATCAATCGCTATGAAGTGCCGGAGGGACGCGGGATCCGCATTGATGGCGCGGCCTATCAGGGCTGGCAGCCGAACCCCCGCTATGACAGCCTGATTGCCAAATTAATCGTTTCTGATCCGCAGGCCGATTTTCAAAAGATCCTGTCGCAGGTGGATATGGCCCTGGGAGACTATGTCATTGCCGGTATTGAAACCGGTATCCCGTTCCTGCGGGCATTGGCACGGGATGAAAGGGTTCGTGCCGGGCAGATGACCACAAGGCTGGTCGATACCTCTATGGCCGATTTGATGAAGGCAAGCCCGGCTGCGAAGACCGCTGATTTCTCTCCGGCTGATGTGGTGGATCAGCTTGAAGAAGAAGTTGCTCCGGAAGGAACTCGGCCGGTATATGCCGGTCTGATCGGCACAGTGATCGAGATCCTGGTGGAGCCGGGACAGGAAGTCGTCGAGGGTGAGGTTGTTGCCATTCTTGAGGCAATGAAGATGGAACACCAGGTGCGTGCCGGATTAAGCGGCGCTATAGCAACCATTCCCGCCTTGGCAGGACAGACGGTGATGGAGAAAACCGCGCTGATCCATGTTCTGCCCGGCACTGTTTCGAGGAACAATGTCGATAGCGATGATACTGTTGATCCTGATTATATCCGGCCTGACCTGGCGGCTCTTCTTGAGAAAAGGGACGCCATTTTGGATGCGGCCCGCCCCGAAGCGGTTGCCAAGCGCCACA
>DIYE01000263.1 GCA_002428885.1 Alphaproteobacteria bacterium UBA6062 | reverse complement strand
AGCGGCGACCCAATGGGTCGCCGTTTTTGATTTTGATTTCGGTTGGCCTTGCGTGAGGGGCCGTGATTAGGCAAAGTAGGGCGGCATAATAAGAAGCTCGGTGTGCTACTCTTGCGCCGACATAAAAAGGAAAAGCCATGTCTTATGAAACCATCCTTTATGATGTAGAAGATTCTATCCTTACTTTAACGCTCAATCGTCCGGATCGGCTGAATGCTTTCACGCATGTGATGCGGGATGAGTTGATTGATGCTTTTGATAAAGCCGATGAGGATGACAAGGTTCGCGCCATTATCGTAACGGGAGCCGGCAGAGCGTTTTGCGCCGGAGCCGATCTGGCGGCCGGCCGGGATACCTTTAATTATGAGGCTCGTGGCATTGAAAGCGAGACACCGGTCCACAGAGACGGCGGTGGCCGGGTGACCTTGAGAATGTTCCAATGCAAGAAGCCGATTATTGGGGCCATTAACGGCCCGGCGGTGGGTATTGGTGTCACAATGACACTTCCCATGGATATCAGGATTGCTTCTGCGGATGCTAAATTCGGATTTGTTTTCTCCCGACGCGGGATCGTACCGGAGGCGTGCAGCAGCTGGTTTCTGCCACGTCTTGTCGGCATATCACAGGCCCTTGACTGGGTTTATTCCGGACGTGTTTTCCCGGCTCAGGAAGCCAAGGAAGGCGGCTTGGTCAAATCTCTTCACGGGCCTGAAGAGTTACTGTCGGCGGCTAGAGAAATTGCACGTGGTTATTGCGAACAGACGTCAGCGATTTCTGTTGCTCTCAGCCGTCAGATGATGTGGCGTATGTTGGGGGCAGATCATCCTATGGAAGCGCATAAGGTGGACAGTCGAGGTATTTTCCATATGGGGCAAAGCGCTGATGTTGCGGAAGGCGTCAATTCATTTCTGGAAAAGCGCCCGGCGGATTTCACCATGAAACCCTCTCAGGATATGCCGCCCTATTATCCCTGGTGGGATGAGCCTGAATTTAAATAAAAAAGGGAGCCGTTCGGCTCCCTCTTGTTTGTAATTTTCAAGCTGTTTTTCGTTTCCGGCCAAGCCAGCCCAGACCCAGCAGGGCGCCTCCGAAAAGTACAAGGGCCGGCGGCAGGGGAACAACCGAGATGCGGATCGCCATATCGTCATAATCATGATCGCCAGCGCCATCACCAAACAGGGCAATAACAGACCGGCCATCATTTGAAATCTGGCTAAAGGCGATGCTGAGCGGGTTGTCGATGTTTCCGTTCACAGCTTCCCGGCCGCCGCCGCCTGATGTCGTGAATTTAAAAGGAAGTAAGTCAAAAGCCCCTGGTGAAAGGGTCAGCGTCATGCTTGATACGCCAGCGACTGCTGTATCTGTACTAAACAGCTCGCCAAACCCGGCAAGTTCAATGGCTTTGTTAATGTAACCGGCTTCCTTCCCCAAATAATCAAAGCGAATGGTTGCTGTTTCAGATAGTCTGAGGCCCTGATTGACATTTGAGTTGTCAAAGGTCGTTACCTTGTCAACACCGGCTTGAAGGCCGGTTAGCGAGAGGTGTGAAACGCCACTGAAATTCGCAGGCAAGGTTACACCACTTGTGCCGCCGATCAGGGACAGGGTTGCTGCCTGCGCTGAGATGGACGGTAAAATCACAGCCAAGGCAAAAGCAGTTATTGTAAGCAGTTTTCTCATGTACGAATACTCCACTCCGGGGACGAGGTGATGGAAAACACGCCTTTTCCTTGGGTCGTCCAGTCATTAATGATCGTTGAATAAAAGAAATCGGAAGCTTCTGTCATCCCTCATATGGACGAAAAAAACAGAACTAGACGGTTCTTTATGGTTAATTTTCTTAAGGGTTTCATAAATTTGCCCCAAATTGGCCCTTTTTGAGGTCGAAAACAGCTGTCGTGGAGGACGGATGACGGACAGTTCGCTTTTCTGGCTTTTTTTTGAAGTCGTCACGATTCCCGGATTTGAGGAAGATATCCGTGTGAATGGTCTTTTTTCGTTACAAATCCAACTTTCGAAGCGTTTTGCAAATGTTTTAAAAGAAATTTGACGGTGTGAGAATTTATCCAAATGAGGTTCAAGATCTCGTCATTTCGAAGTTTGCTAGATGACTGGAAATATTAGGTTGACAGAAAAAGACCAAAGTGTGGAATAGGCAATAAATCATTATGTATTGATCGCGTTTTATTTAATACTTAAAAATGAAATAGAAATTAAATTTTAAAATCATAGTAATTTAATGTATAAATTATTGAAAGATGTAGAATTTATATCTATCTATTATTTAATAATTATTATGATTTATTTTTTAATATAATTTTATGTAATTTATTTTCTATTTTTTCGATATTTTTTTAACGATACACAGTGTGTTTTATTTGTCGGTGGTAACTAATTGTTTATGAATTGCCCTTACCTTCCTCCTGAAATTGAGTTGATGTATTTGGGATGCTGACTTGTCAGCGACCGCTTCGGGAGAATGATCATTATGAGTTCCGTGATTTCTGACGCAGAAAACCAGTTGTTGGAAGAGGCAGCCGACCAGTTTGGCGGCTCGAAGAATTTCGGCCGAGATCCGTCTTTGAACGGAATGGACAGTTTTACGCTTAGCGTTACTTTCGAGCTTGATACCCTGCGAGGCGGTACGCAGGCTCTGCTTTGGAATACCCAACAGTACGGGCTTATACTTCATAATAGTACTCTTTATGTCTATTTACGGGGTGAAGACGGCTATATGGACGTTATTGCCCTGCAAGGTGCGTTTGATACAACCGGATGGCATGACGTTCAGGTTGTACTTGACGAAGAGACCGACTCACTGAATGTATGGGTTGATGGCGAAAATACTTATTCGGGTTCCGGCGCAGGTGTTGAACTCGGAGGGCGGATCTACTCCGATGTAACAGCGGGTAAGACCCCATGGGGACATACGCTGAAAGGTCAGATCGCCGATGTCTCCATTTCCAACGAAGCGACGGATATTGACGGCAGCCAGCCCATCGTAGATCGGATGTATGCGTTAGATGAAGGTGATCTCGCCAATACTCTTCCAGAACGGCCGGACGACAATACAAATACTGCAGCGGATATATTCGGTGATACGGCTGCGGGCGTTCAGGAGGATTTCAAGACTTCAGCAAGCGGTAAACTGAGTGCTTCAGATGAGGACGCAGGAGAGAGCGGCTTTCAGGCGGAAACAATCCAGGGAAGCTACGGAACTCTTGTTATCGATGCGACAGGGCAGTGGACTTATACGGTTTCAGGTGGGGACGGGGTTCAGGCACTGACTAGCACACAGAGCGTTTCTGACGTAATTCTCGTAAAATCCATTGATGGTACTGAGCAGGAAATCGTTATTACAGTCCAGGGAACGGATGATGCCCCGGTAGTTACCGGAGTGGATAGCGGTGCTGTTACGGAAGATGCCGGTTTGACTGCAAATGGCAAGCTTACTGCAACAGATAAAGACAGTGGGCAGAGCGGTTTTATCGCAGAGAGTATTTCCGGGACTCGTGGAATCCTGAATATCGATTTTGACGGTAACTGGACCTTTGTTGCCTTAAACAGCGCTGCCATTCAGGCTCTTGGCGCTGGCGACTTGATGACTGAGGCATTTGCAGTGCGGACTGTGGATGGTACCGAGCAGACTGTTAATATCACGATCCATGGTACTGATGATGTGCCTGTCATTACCGGTGATAACGCTGGTATTGTGACGGAAGATGTGTCGCTGACAACCTCCGGTAAGCTTGATGTTTCTGATCAGGATGAAGGAGAAAGCTCCTTCCAGGCGGAGAGCTTGACCGGTGCGCATGGCACATTGACCATCGATCAGGCTGGCAATTGGACATATGTTGCTACCGATAGTCCTGAAATACAGGCGCTGAACACCGGCGATATCCTGGAAGAAGTTTTTTCTGTCAAAACAGCAGATGGAACCACTCATGATATCAAGGTGACAATTAACGGTGCAGATGAGAGCACTCCACCGGTAGAGCCTGTTTCCGAAGAGGATGCGCTCGATAATATTGCTGAACAGTTCGGTGGAGCCAGGAACTTGGGTCGGGGATCCGAACTCAACGGTATGGACAGTTTCACCTTAAGTGCAACTTTTGAGTTGGACACTCTAAGCGGCGGAACCCAGTCCATTCTCTGGAACACCCAGCAATACGGGCTGATCCTCTATAACAATCATCTCTATGTTTATATGAGAGGCAGTGACGGGTATATGGATGTCACTGTTGTCAGTCAGGCGTTCGATGAAACAGGCTGGCATGACGTCCAGGTTGTTGTCGACAGTAATTCGAACAGCCTTAATGTTTATGTGGATGGAGATCTGGCTCGGTCAACTTCTGCCGCCTCCGTTGATCTCGGTGGACCCATTTACTCTGACGTGATGGCAGGACAAACGCCTTGGGGGCATCAACTGAAAGGTCAAATTGCCGACATCTCCATTCTGGATGAAGCTCGCGATGTGGATCCTGCTCAGTCAATTTATGAGCGCATGTATGCCCTGGACCAGGGCGATAACGCGGTTGAACTCCCTGATGCCCAGGTTGATCCGGATCCGGCGAATACGCCGGCGACTGTTACTGGTGAGGCAAGCGCAAATGTTGCGGAGGACAGTAGCCTCGTTGCTTCCGGTAAGTTGACAGCTGACGATGCTGATGCTGGAGAAAGTGGCTTCCGTACGGCGGCTCTGAAAGGTGCTCACGGAACTTTGAGCATAGATGCAGACGGGAACTGGACCTACACCGGATCTGATAGCGCCGCCATTCAGGCTCTGGATGAAGGTGATGTTCTGACGGAAACCTTTACTGTGCAGACCATTGATGGCACTGAACAGACTATTACGGTAACCATTGAAGGCGAAGAGGATGCCGTTGTTATCACCGGTGACAGCACAGGCGACGTTACAGAAGATCAGTCGATGACAACCAGCGGCCAGTTGAGCGCCGCGGATGTAGATAACGGCGAAAGCGGTTTTCAGGCCGGCTCCCAGCAGGGTATTTTTGGTAGTTTCTCTATCGATGGATCGGGAAACTGGACCTATAGTGCTGCCGATACGGCGGAGCTTCAGGCATTGAATAGTGGTGATGTTCGTACGGAAACCTTTACGGTGAAAAGTATCGATGGCACTGAGCATGTTGTGACGGTCAATGTGAACGGTTCGGATGAAACGCCTGTAGATCCAACGCCACCACCTGTAGATGAAACGGTATATACGGTCTCCAGTTCAGATGAATTGCAGCAACTGTTGGCAACGACAGATGTTGATGGAGCGGTTATCGAACTTCACTCCGGGCATTACACACCAATGACCCTGTCTGGACTGAATTTTTCGAACGGGCTTACCATACGGTCTCAAAATCCGGCAGATAAGGCTCAGCTGGAATCTTTAAGGCTGGAAAATTCATCCAATATCAAATTTGACGCCCTTGAATTTTCATCCCTTGATACTCCCATCGCAAATTGGGGAGAGATGCTGTTTACCATTTCCAATGGCGACAATATCTCTGTGACCAACAGTGTGTTCGGTAATGATGTAGCAGGACATCGAGATCTTGGGTTTGGAGGGCTTTCTGTTGGAGATTCAAGCAATATTACGGTCGAAAACAACGAATTCCATAACATCAGAAATGGTGCAGGTTTCGCAACTACAACTGACATTACATTCTCCGATAACTATGTTCATAACATAAGGGAGAATGGTGCCACCTTTGCATCCGTCGAAAATGTCGATATCAAAAATAACTACATGACTGATATCTACCATTTAGCGGATGATCACGCTGATTACATTCAGTTCTGGACCCTCACCGGGCAGGGCGGCAATAAAAATATTGTTATTCAAGATAACCTGCTTGTTCAGTCTGATGGTGGGGATTCCCAGGGCATCTTTATGCGGGCGGATAACGACACCCGCTATGAGAATGTTGTCATTAAAAACAATGTTATTTATCAGTCAGGTTTCCACGGTATCACCATTGAGTACGCTGATGGCGTTGAAATTTCTGAAAATACAGTAATTTCTCCTCCGGATACTCCTCGTGGAGTTTGGATCATGGTATCCAATGCGTCTGATGTTGACCTTACGAACAATCTGACAAACTCCCTGAATCTTGATGATCCGTCAAAATATAATCTGGATGGAAACATTCTTACTAAACTGGATGCTGAAGACGGTGTTCTGGCTTACTCTGAAGTTTTTGCCAGTACCCTTGGACGGTATTCTGACACAGCAGAGGCATTTCAGGTTCTTACGACCTATAATGCAGGTGCATCTGCCGGTGTTCATGCAGATGGCAGCCAGTTTGTGGTCGGAACATCTTCCGCAGATGTATTGTCTACTGCAAGTATGCAGGAAGCCTACGGGTTTGGTGGGGATGATCTTCTGAATGGAGGTACCTTCGCAGATAAAATCTATGGTGGAACCGGATCAGATACCGTCAATGGCGGTGAAGGGGACGATACGCTTTCTGGAGGAGCCGGACGAGACTTCCTGACGGGAGGAGATGGACAGGATATTTTTGTCTTTTCCGAAGTCCATCATTCCGGCACCACTGCCGAGACACGGGATCGTATTACTGACTTTGAAGCTGGTACCGACAAGATCTCTTTGCAGGGGCTGATTGACAATAAGGATTTCTTCTATATCGGGACCTCTGAGTTCTTCAAACCTGATGCAGGCCTGACAGATGCCCAAATTCTTGAGGGTGCCGTATCCGAGTTCGGATCTGGAAAGGTGTCACTTGGCAAAGATGCCGGATTCACCGGGATGGATAACCTGACAATCAGCATGACATTCGAAATGAGCCAGTTCTCGGGCCAGCCTGAATACCTGCTCTATAATTATCAGAACTACTCCATTCACGTAGATGGTAATGATCTGGTTGTCGAGATGAGGCAGGCTGATGGGAGTATGAAAAAAACCACCCTGACCGATGTCATTGATAATCTGGGTTGGCATGATACTCAGGTTATAATCGACAAGGATACGAACAGTTTTGAGATTTGGCTGGACGGCGAACGTCTTCACCAGGAGAGTGCCTCAGGTTACGCTGTCGGGGATTCGTCCCTGTATGACGTGACAGCTGGCGCGACGCTCTGGGGCAATGAGTTCTCAGGAAAGATAGCGGATGTTTCTGTTCTGGATGAAGCGGAAAGACCTAATGCCGGTTCGGATCTGGTTGATCGTATGCTGGCTTATGATGCAAAAGACGATGCTGCACAAATGAACCAGAAAACCGGAGATGCGCAAGCCCGGTACGATACGGACAAAGGTGTTTTACAGGTTGATGTGGACGGTGACCAGATCGTTGATATGGAAATCGAACTTGTCGGGATTGCACCTACAGATCTGAACAGCAGCGACTTCCTTGTCTAGAAGACGTTGACGATTTTCAGATTGCATTATGGGCAGGTGTGAGGAAGCTTTATATGCTTTCCTCACACCTGCCTTTTCTTATGAAATTGAATGCTACGGTTCTACTAAAGCGTGCTGGGGAAAAGAATACGCGGCAATCAGGTTATAGTTTTCATTCGGCCTTATATTGTGGCTCTTTGCCAATATGAAGAGCAGCCCAAACGATAATCTGAAATCTGGCGAGGTTGTCGACGGGGCAAGTGCTCTTGGTGCAGTTGTCGATCATCTCTTTTATGCGGGATGGGCACTGGCCCATATAGTAGGCTTCTTTTTGCTCGTATAATGGTTCTGAAACAATGTCTTCGAAAGCCTGCCAGGGGCCATCATTAACTTTTTTCCCAGGAAATAACCTGCTGATTTTGTTTTTAACAGAATGAAAAAGGTTAACAGGTGTATTTACCAACAGACCGAAATAAGGGAAATGTCCTTCTCCGTGTGGAAGAAATTTCGTTTTTCTGAAGAGAGGCTGCATTGCTTTTGAAAAAAGGCGTCGACTAAGTTTGAATTCCAGTGGTGTAACGGCCCCCAATGCAGTCATCTTACCGTCAATATAGGGTTCTCGGGCGGCTTTCATCCTTCTGTTGATAAACAGGAAGGTGCTGGCGGTGTCCATGGACGCTGGCCAGATTGAATGCCACTCCGCCCAGGAGGATGGTCGATAATGTGCCAGGAATTCATTAAACTCCTTGCGTCTTTGATAAACCTGTTCCTGCAAGTCAGCCGTCGCATTAATTTTGGCCTGCCCTTTTGGGTGTTCCCAAGCGTTTTTATCTACCTTGAACACGATACCGAGCTTGCCGAACCCTTTCGCATTATAACCCCTAAACAGGTCATCTGCCTTGTTGCCGCCAATCAACGGACCGTCGCCGATTTCTTTCTCGTCAAACCCGTTGATATGAGAGTGAATGAAAAAATTCGCTGATTCCGCCAGACAAATCGAGCTTTCGATATTTTCGATATAGTGAGTAGGTTTCCTATATATCGGTTTCCAGTTTTTACCGTAGGCATTGGTCGCCATTTCCGCAATCCTTGCCTCTCTGTTGTAAGTGTCGAGAAATGTAAAGCAGTCCGTCGCGGTCTCTTCCGGTATGGCGGCCAGCACGGAACGGGAATCTTCCCCGGCACTCATCATCAGGTTCAGCTTGTTCGAGCAGGCGGAAATCATACGAGTGTTTTCTACGAGCAAGTCTCGCAGCTGAGTCGCCGCAGAATTGATGTCGGAGATTTTGCCTGGATCTTCAAAAGGTTCCCAGTATTTACGGCAGATATCATCCGGGGCGGCATTCGGATTTTTGGGGTCAAACTGGTAAAAAGCACCCGGATGAAGTTGTCTAATCCCTTTGTATAGAGTGTTGGGGAAGGTGACAGTTTTAAACTTCAGGAAGTCTGCAACTGAGACGAGATCCACTTCCTCTTCCAGCTCCGGTCCTGAAAACACAGACTGTGCAAGGGCATCTGCATGTGTGCCGATCAGGAAATCGCTGTTTGCATCAGCGTGTATCTGCAAGTGGTAGGATGGAACAAATGAATTGGGGTCTGTGACCAGTTTCGCGCTCGGGATCGTTTTGTCTATCTTCAGGATCAGAAAGTGACCAAAGATATCATTGAGAAAATCTGCTTCTGTTTCTGAATTGAGGATTTCCAGAAGTTGAACGGTAAGATTATCAGCCGAAAACGGGACGGGAGAATTAGTGTATTTTCGGGGAATAGGGCCCCCGACAACAACGAGAATGCAGTCTTCCGATTCAATAATATCATATCCCGGATAACATTCACCGGCCACGGCCAGGCAGCCCCAGTCACCTGACCATTCTTTGATATCCTGTTTTTTGACGGATCTGATAATAGCTAGGCTATCAGAGGCGTTCTTTAAATCTGAGTGGCGAGAAGAATAGATGAAATCAATCATGGATACCGCTTCATGTCTGGCGTTTTTGTATCTATAGCAAACGAACTTTGCCAATAAATCATTTTTTTAGATTTTTTATGCAAGTAGTCCTATAAACTTTTCGAGCTTTAGACCGTATTCGGAAGACAGGTGTGGCAATTTCACAGAATATCCGGTGATACTTAAAGGCAGGATATACAGAAAACCGTTTACGGCTAAAGAACATCGGCATAATTGCAGGTTATCATTTAAGAAGAAGTAAAGGTCACCCGGATATAAAGTCCGGGCTTTATGTCGAACTATGCTGATGAATAAACAGGAGCCAGATTATTTTAAAAGGTGTTAGAAGATCGTTCCTGTGGTCGATTATCTCAAACTGGCTTCGGCAGGGCTTTTCAGCCCTTTTCGTACTGGTATTAGCAGGCATCATCGGGCCGGAGAAATACGGCATCGCTGTACTGGCCATTGTATATGTTATGTTCTTCCAGATTTTTACCGGTCAATCATTTGTAGCGACAATTACTCAGCGGCAGAATATATCTGATATTGCGTTAAATACTATTTTCTGGTTTTTGATCGCAGCAGGGGTTGTTGTGACAATACTGTCTTTGCTGTTTATTCCGCTTGTCGACTATCTGTATGACGATCCGGAACTGAATTATGTTATCGTAGCCTTGTCACCGACCATCTTTATTGGGAGTCTAACCTTTCTTCCCAGGGCGGTTCTGTTAAAAGAACTCAATTTTAAAACACTTACCCAGACTACAGTAACAGGCCTTTTATCTTCCGGTGTCATCGCAATCGTTGTTGCATTGATGGGAGGAGGGGTCTGGGCCATGGTTGTACAACAGCTTCTGTTTAACCTCATTGCGACAATCATTTTATGGCAAAATGTCAACTATCGACCAAAACTAAAATTTTCAGGAAAATTGCTTATAAAGTATTTGAGATTTACCGCCGGAATCTTCCTGAATGAGCTGGGTGGGTTTGCCCAGTCCCGGTCAGATGTGCTCATTGTCGGCGCATTGTTGAATCCTCTTGTTGTCGGATTTTACAAGATTGCCGAACGAATTATCCAAGTTGTCAATATCGTTATCTCGGAGTCAATCTCGATTTTTGTTCTGCCATATGTTTCGAGAAACAAAAAAAATGTTGAGAAAATCAAGGATGATTCTGTCTTTCTTGTAAAAGTCAGCGCATATCTCACATTCATTGCTCTGGGTGCGATTGGCGGAGCCGGTGAATCTGTTCTGAATCTAATGGGCGATGAGTGGGTGATTGCATCTTTTGCGTTAATGTTTCTTTGCTGTATGGGGTGTGTCGAGGCAATTTCATCCAGTGTTCCACAATTTTTGCAAGCTACCGGACGAACGATTCAAAGTGCTACTTTACCTTGGGGTACGACCTTGTTCAGTGTGATGCTTTTGCTATCATTCAGCATTTTTCTGAAGCCCGGAAATATCGGTTATAATCTGGCTGTTGTCGCCATGAGTCGGGCGCTTGCCTATATCGTCTTTACGCTACCGATGAGTATTTTCTACCTCTGCAAGGTTTTAAAGTCCGGTCCAGGCATCTTCATAAAGATGCTCACAGTTTCTCTAATGCTTGGAGCATTGTGTTTCCTCTTTGCATTGACAGCGCAGGAATATCTTCAGGGTGAGGGTGTTTCGCATATCTTGCGAGCATTTCTTATTCTCCCTGTAACAGGTGGAGCAGGGCTGGTGTTGTTGATGGCCTTTGATCGTCAGATCAGATTTTTGGTGGCTGACGTCATATCTTACGTCACCAGTAAGAAGCATATGAAGGATAAAGTCTGATGCATGAAGTTGTTCTTGAGCCTATTAGACAGAAACTCTTTTTCCGACTAATAGGAAGAGGCAGGTTTATTGTCAATTCTCTGCTTTATCACAGAGGGCTAAAGCATGTCGGACCGGGCAGTCATGTTGATCGCCCAATGCTCATAACAGGCGGAAAAGGAATTTCCGTAGGAGCGCGCGTTCAAATCTGGCGAGGAGCGCGCCTTGAAGCTTTTAATATCGATGGAGCTGACACCCGCCTGTCCATTGGTGATGAGACCGTTATCCAGCCATTCGTCCATATCGGCGCCGCGCTTAAAGTTGTTATCGGTGAAGGCTGCCTGTTCGCATCCCACGTTTACATTTCTGATCATGATCATGAATGGGAAAATATGGAGGCAACGCCTCTAAAAAGCCGGAAAGTGATCTGTGATGAAGTCCATATAGGGAAGGATGTCTGGCTGGGAGAAAGAGTGACAGTTTTAAAGGGCGTTACGATCGGCGAGCGAAGCATCATCGGAGCCGGTTCGATTGTGACGACAGATATTCCTCCTAAATCTGTCGCCGTTGGGTCACCTGCACGGGTTTGCAAACAATGGTGTGACAAAAATGGTCGGTGGGAATCCGTATGAAGAAATCTCTGCTTATTGCTGCATATTATTTTCCGCCGATTGGCGGCGCCGGTGCACAGCGTCCTCTGAAATTTGCCCGGTATTTGTGCCAGGCCGGATGGGATGTCACGGTTGTAACCAGGGGAGACCCTGATGATCAGGAAGAGACACCCTTTTCCCGTTGGATGCCTAATGACAGCGATCTTGAGGACCAGGCACGGGATCTAGACGGTCAATTAACGGTCGTAAGAGTGCCAGATAGCTATAATCAAGGTGGTTTCCGGATCATTGATGTCCATCAGAACTGGTCCGAACAGGTTGGCGGTAAAATCATAGAGTTGGCAAAAGCAAACAGGTTTGACGGAGCCTTTTTCACAATGTCTCCTTTCTCGCTTGTGAAGGCTGCGACATTAGTTAAGAGAAATTCCAATATACCCGTGATTCTGGATTTCAGAGATCCCTGGGTTTTTGATGGATGGCAGGTTTATCGAAGCTGGATCCACTGGCGCTATCAGTATGGAGAGATGAAACGGGCGCTGATTGAAGCGGATGGCGCAGTTATTAATACGCCGGAATCGACGAAGATAATTGCGGCAATGGATCCTGAACATATCGGAAACAAACTGATAACTATTGAAAACGGATTTGACCTTTCCGATTTCTCGGATGTTGCTGTTTCAGCAACCTCTGAGAATATAGATATTGTTTTCACCGGATCTTTTTGCACCGAATTTGTATATGAGGACAAAAATCTCAAGAAGATTGTGAAAGATATTGTAAATTTCTCGGCAGAGGAAATCGAGTATTCCGGGAGAACTCTCATATATCTTTTGAGAGCCATAAAGGAGCTCGCCAGTGACGGCTTTGAGGATGCGAAGAGATACAGAATCCACTGCTACGGTTCGCATACGGATTCTGACCTCCGGTCTGTCGAAGAGTCCGGAATGACCGAGATCGTCAAATTCCATGGCTATGTTTCCCACGATAAATCCATCGAAGCGATCTGCAATGCTGATGTTCTGTTCCTGCCTCTTCATGGCGTTAAGAGAGGTGAGAGAACCAGAATAATCCCCGGCAAGACATTTGAATATCTGGCGACCGGTAGGCCGATTTTGGGATGTTTGCCTGAAGGGGATGCGAGAGATCTGGTAAATAAAGCAGACAATAGCTGTACGGCGGATCCCTGTGATATACCATCCATCAAGGACGCTCTCCGTCGCCTTTCAAAAGTGGAGCCGGAAGCTGATTTTACCAAACAAAGAAGGGAGTTCTTGGCCCCATATGAACGTAAAGCTCTAACGGAAAAGCTGGCCCGCTTTATTGAAAGTTTAATATAATAGCGTCATGGTGCCTGTTTCTTTGTGCGGAGGTAAAAATTAGACACGGTTTTATAAGCGAATGGGCGGGGCAGACCACGGTACATCCGGCAGGTTTGGCTATCCTTGGCATCTGTGTTCTGCTTGTTCTTGTCCTGAAAAAAGACAAGATAATGCTGCCCTTTTTGTTTCTTATGATATCCATCCCAAGCGCGCAGCGTATCGTGTTGGCGGAAGTGGATTTCAGTTTCTCCAGAATCATGATTCTGGTGATGCTGGTTCGTGTTTTCACCATAGATCGCAACGTTCGGCTTAATATTGTCAAGACGGATATCTTAATCCTTTTTTGGGCCGCTTGGGGGGTAACAGCTTATACAATCCTGGTCGGAGCGCCATCCGCTTTTGTGACACGGGCAGGTCACTTCCTGGACGTCTGTGGTCCTTATTTTCTGGGCAGGTTCTATATCAGAACTGTTGATGACGTCCGAAAGGTAGTTGTTTTTCTGTGCATTATTTCGATTCCGACACTGGCTATTTTCCTTGTTGAAAGGCTGACAACCAGAAATCTGTTTGCGGAGCTCGGAGGTGTTCCGGATTTCACTCTCATTCGTGAAGGTCGTTTGCGGTGCCAAGGACCGTTCGCCCATCCGATTATGGCGGGCATCTTCTGGGGATCCGTCCTTCCATGGCTTGCAGCCTTCTGGTTCGCGAATACCAAATCCAAAGCATTCTGCCTCTTTTTTGCGGTTGTTATTGGGTTGATTGTTTTGAATACAGCATCCAGTACGCCGGTTATGATGGTTCTGTTTGTCTTAATGGGAATCGGTCTATATGTGATCCGGGGGAAAGTTATTCCTCTGGTCTGGGCGACATTCTTCGGCTTAGTTGTTCTGCACTTTGTCATGCGGACGCCCGTATGGCATCTGATATCAAGGATTGATATCAGTGGTGGTTCGACGGGATGGCACAGGTATTTTCTGATCGATCAAACGATTGCCTTTTTCCACGAATGGTGGTTGGTCGGCACTGTTGCTACTGCGCACTGGGGGCATGGGCTGAGCGACGTTACCAATCAGTATATTCTGGAAGGTGTAAGAGGCGGTCTTCTTGGAATGCTGATTTTTATCGCTGTGCTCTGGAGTATGTTTAATGTGCTGCGGAAAGCACTTAAAAGGACGCATGACAAAGAGGAATACTGGTTCCTCTGGATGGCAGGAGTGACACTGTTTGCCCATCTGATGGGGTTCCTCGCGGTGTCGTACTTTGGCCAGACCCTGGGTGCCTTCTTCTTGTTTTGCGGGGTTACGGTTAGTATTGCCCTGTCATCGGGGCGAAAAAAAAGGGATCGACGAAAGCGACAGGTGGAAGTCGCTGATGTAGAATCCTCAGGGCCTAAGATGTCCAATATGGTTCGGAAGCCTTAGAGGTCTAGGCTGAATCGACATCCAGGGTATACAAGTTGTGTGTTTTTGTGATTCATAAGGAGCCAGATTCAACGATCTGGAGGCTTTTGATGCCAAAATGCTATGAGCTCACCGCACGGCAATGGCATACAATCGAACCGCTGTTGCCTGGAAAGGTTGGCGATCCGGGCCGTAATGGTGCGGACAACCGCCTGTTTGTGAACGCATTTTCGAGCACCTCATTGAGGATCCGGACAATGCGTACATCTCGCTCGATTCCAGTCTGGTGCGCGCGCATCAGCAGGCTGCAACCGGCAAGGGCTCAAAAGGGGGGACCAGGCTCTGGGGCGATCCCGAGGTGGTCTGACGACCAAGATACATCTCGCCATCGATACTCTGGGCCGCCCATTGCGCGCTATCCCTTATGACTTCGAGGCATACAAGATCAGAAACATCGTCGAGAGATGCTTCAACAAACTCAAGCATTACCGAAGAATAGCCAAGCGCTTTGACCGACGGGCCAAGAATTTCCTATGTTTCATTCACCTCGCTGCAGCTATGTTATGGATGCGATGAATGTCGATTCAGCCTAGGGTTTTGGATACCAGTCCGCTCTTTTACGCCATACCGTCGACCAGACATTGACTTTCTCACCCGATGAGCGAAGAAGTTTGTGAGCCGCCATTCTGCTGAATGGCCAGAGTGCGAGCAGGCAATGGCCAATTGGTCTTTGCCATTTTGGGAAATGATGGCTGATCAAAAGCTGTTTTGCCGATATGAGCCTGACCAGCTGGTCGTGGCGAACTTTCTCGGACGCGCCGCCATAATGGATGATGGTTGGCTCGGGAGAAATCAATGGTTTTGCCCCAAATCTTGAGGCCCTTAAACAAAGGTCGGCATCCTCTCCATACATGAAGTAAGCTTTACAAAACCCTTCCAGATCAGTCCATAAGGTTTTTTTGATCAAAAGAAAGCAACCCGAGACAATATCGACAGACCGAACAGAATCCCGCTGCCAACCACCAATTCCTTCCGGGTTGAAGAAACTGGAATTTCTGAAAACAGAAGATAGCCCCAAAGCTTGGCTGATTAGACTCCATACAGACTGCCGGGACCAGCATGAAGATGGATTTAGGCTCCTGTCGCCAAAAAGGGTTTTGCCTCCCCAAATCAGTGCTTTTGGATTTTCCTCCGCGAAGGCATAGATTTTGTCTACTGCTTTATCCAGGACAACAGTGTCGGGATTTAGCAATAATATATAGTCGCCTTTGGCACTTTCAGCCGCGAGGTTATTCGCGCCGGCAAATCCAAGGTTTTGGGCAGGTTCTATCAGGTGTATATCAGGAAATGCAGCCTTGATAGCTTCTGCAGATCCATCTTCCGAAGCATTGTCAACAACAAGAACTTCAATTGGTACACTGGTTTGTTCAAGAAGAGATCTTATCGCTTCGAGTGTCAGATCTCGGGTGTTGTAACTAATGACCAAGACCGAGATAGCGGGACGGTCGCCTTTTTCACCAGCTTCTGTCATAAATAATTTCCTGTATCACCGATCAACAGATCCTGATCTGGTTTCATTGCCAGATTTAGGAACAAGTCGTTTCGGGTTTAACGTATTTTCCCAGTGTTACCAAACAAACAGTTAAAGGAATTTTATCTTCCTCCGGATTATGGTCCACCAAGACACTATTTGCTTATTCTGGTAGAGATCAGAACTCTTAACAGCTACAAAATTAGTGTCAGGAAGCGCGGGGACTGATCTCCGCCTGATGGATCGATGTGTTTATGAAGAGAGATCGACAGACGGGTATGAAGAACAAAAAGAAGAGAATATTGGCTGTTTCTTCCGCCGGCGGGCACTGGGTCCAGTTGCAACGCATGAGAACAGCCTGGGTGGGGTGTGATGTGACATAC
>DIYE01000262.1 GCA_002428885.1 Alphaproteobacteria bacterium UBA6062 | reverse complement strand
CCCGAGAGGATTCGAACCTCTGACCTCTGCCTTCGGAGGGCAGCGCTCTATCCAGCTGAGCTACGGGTGCTGAAGAGGGTTCATGCTATAACCCAATGCGGGGCGGAGCGCAATGGCAAAGTCGCCGGGTGGGTCGCTTCCGTCATCGGAGCAGCAGAAGGGATAGATCCGGGACGAAGGAAATGATCAGCAGGCCGACGATCATCAGCAGGACGAAGGGGATCACGCCTTTGACGATCAGGCTGAACTTCTCTTTGAAGGCTGTCATGGAGATGATCAGGTTGATGCCGACCGGCGGGGTCAGCAGGCCGATTTCCAGATTGACTGTAATGATGATGCCCAGATGCACCGGGTCGATCCCGTAGGCACTGCCCAGCGCCAGCAGGATGGGGGAGAGGATCAGGATGGCTGACGCCATATCCATCACGCAGCCGACAATCAGCAGCAGGACATTGATGGCCAGCAGGAAGGTGATCTTGCTGTCAATAAAGTCGCTGACCCACTCGGTGAGAGCCGCCGGAACGGAATGGGTGGTCAGTAGCAGGTTGACGCTGAGGGCAATGGCCAGGACCGGAAAGAGGGAGCCCATCATGGTGGTGGTCTCGATGGCGATGTCTTTCAGATCGACCAGGCGCAGCTCCCGATGGACAAACATCTCGATGATGATCGCATAGCCAAGGGCAACAGCCGCGGATTCGGTCGGGGAGAAATAGCCCGAATAGATCCCGCCCAGCAGGCTCACCGGCATCAGCAGGGACCAGATCCCGGCTTTAAGCGCGCTTATGAGGGCCGGACCGGAAAATCGCTCCCGTTCCAGCTTGCGATTGATGAAGAAGGTGTAGAAAGCCAGCAGGCTCATCAGCAGGATGCCGGGCAGGATCCCGGCGGTAAACAAATCAACAATGGAGGTTTCCGTGACGATCCCGTAGAGGATCATCGGGATCGACGGCGGAATGATAACACCGAGCGTGCCGCCGGCTGACAAAGCGCCCAGTGAGAAAGGTTTGGAATATCCCTGCTGCAACAGAGCGGGGTAAGCGATGGAACCGACGGCTATGAGGGTGACCGCAGATGAGCCGGAAATGGCGGCAAATACACCGCAGGTCAGGATGGTGGCAATGGCCATGCCGCCCGGCAGAGGGGCGGTGAGGGCACGCATGACGGCAATCAGCCGTTTGGCAATATCGCCGCGCCCCATAACGGAGCCGCACAGGAGAAAGAGCGGGATCGACAGGAGGACTTCCTTATCGATGGCGATCCACATATCCTCGACAATATAGGTGAGGATCCCGTCTCCCCAGACCAGATGGATAATCGCGCCAAACACCAGAAGGATGGCAACCAGATTGACGCGCAGCGCCAGCAGGGCAATGACCAGCAGGATCAGAAGAAGGGTAGCAAGCATTACTCGGTGGCCTCAGCGGGTTTCAGCTCAGGCCAGAGGCCATAGGAAAGATACCGGATGGCCGTAGAGAAAAAGGCGTAAGGCACAATGATCTGTAGCATCCAGAGAGGGAATTCAATAATCCGGGCAAGGTCGCCGAACTTATGGGCTTCCCCCACATAGTCAATTCCGACGACCCCGAAGCCCCCAAAAATCAGAGCCATCAGAAAGGAGCCCAGCCGTTCCGCATAGGGGGTGAAGGAGGCGGAGACCAGGCCATCCGCGAAACGAGGCCGCAAATGCTGCCCTCGGGAGGCGGCCAGCCCCAGTCCCAGGAAGCCCGTCACGATCATGGCATAAACCGACAGCCGCTGCGCCCCCCAGATGGAGCCGCCGATGGTTTCACGGAGGATAACATCGGACAGCAGTAGCCCGGCAATCAGGCAATAAGCAAGGATCGCAACACTCACTTCCGCTGCGAACAGGACGGTCAGCAATCGCCGGGCGCTTCTCACGAGAGGTTACTCACCGCAGCTTTTCTTGGCGGCCAGGACATCCGGCCAGAGTGCTTCCGAACCGGCGCCGAGAGATTTCACAAAATCAGGCCAGCCCGGCTCGACGCTTTTCTTCCAGGCAGTGCGCTGAGCATCCGTCAGTTCATGAACCGGTCCGCCCTTTTTCTTATATTCACTCAGCATATATTCGGACAATCCTCGCAATTCGGCCCGGTTTTGGGCAACAGACGGCAGACTATCGATAACGGCTTTCTGCAGATCCTTGCTTAAGGATTTCCATTTCTTCTCGCTGAGAACCAGGGCGCCGGCCTGATGCATATGGGCGGTTTTCATGAAATGCGGCGCGACTTTTCCAAGCCCGAAAGCGACAAAGGAAATGGCTGCGGATTCGCCGGCTTTCACCATGCCGGTCTGCAGAGCGGCTGGTGTTTCGGCATAAGGAATTTCAACACCATTTGCGCCGACGGATGACCAGAGGGTTCGGGACATGGGCTGCGGGGCAACCCGGGTCTTGTAGCCTTTTGCCTCGCCCACATCGGACAGGTTATCTTTGGCATAGATGTAAACCCAGCCGGTCTCCCCCCACTGCATGTGCTTCATGCCTTTCTTTTCAACAAGGGAGGCCAGCTTCTGACCCATCGGGCCGTCATAGATACAGTCGATGGTTTTGACCTGATTGAACAGGAACGGGGTCGACATCAGCGCTAGTTCCGGCACATTCTGCGCGAGAACCGCACCTGAGAGGGAGGCGGCGTCAATGCGCCCGCGCTGCACCTGTTTATAAACATCAAATTCATTGCCAAGCTGGCCGCCCGGAAAAATCTGGATATCAATCTCGCCTTTTGTCGCTTCTTCAACCGCCTTTTCCCAGCGCTCCAGCTGCTTGATCCAGGCGGTTCCCTTTGGGGCGATAGAGGCGACTTTAATGGTGGTTGCGGCAGATGCCAGACTGCCGGACAGGCCGATCGCCGCCGCGCACAGGGTTCCGATAACGGTTGATTTCATAGAGGTACCTCCTGTCATTTACGGTTCCGTTAATCCCGTTTCACCCTCTTTTTTCTTATTTGGAGGCGTTTTTTCGGGATTAATTAGAATTAGGGTTCTAATTCTGTGTTGTGTCAAGAACTATTTCTGTGTTTAATGGTCATGGGAATAACGACAGGAACTCAAGTTTGGAGGACCCGGTGAACACAAAAGCCGCAAAAGAAAAGGCTGTCGGAGGCTACCGTTCAGCGCAGCAATCCAGAAGCGCCCGGACAGAGGAAAAGTTCCTGAAAGCCGCCGCCCGTCTCTTCGCGGAGCATGGTTATGCGGGCACCCGTATTGCCGATATTATCCGGGAAAGCGGTTGCTCGACCGGATCTTTCTATCATCGTTTCTCCGACAAAGAGAGCGTGTTTCATCTGCTCCTTGAACAATATATCGACGATAATGTCAGTCGTGCCCGGGACTATCAGTTTGACAAGAACACTCATGAAAGTGTCTGGCACTTATTTCACTTTTTTACTCTGAAGAGCCTGGAAGCTGTTTCTGACCGCCGGGGTTTCTATATGGCGGTGCAGGAGCTTAGCCTGCAGGATCGGACTCTGATGGATCGCCTGAAATCCATTACCCGATTGCTGGCGGACCGGTTTCGCGAAGCGGCCTCTCTCTATGCTGATGAGATAGCCGCCAAAGACCCTGAAGAGGCTATGGCACAGGCGTGTCAGCTGATTGTGACGATTGTCTGGCGTATTGAGGCAGGGGACGGCCTGCTTTATCCCGACGATAAAAATGACCTGGCCTGTATGCTCGCGGATGCAGCTTGCGGCATTGTTCGTGCGCCTCACCCGAAAACCTGACATGAGTGACATTACTGTTTTTACGGCGCGCCGGATCCATACCATGAGTGCGTCGCAACCCCATGCGGAAGCGGTTGCCGTACGGGACGGTCTTATTCTGGAAGCGGGAACGTTGGACAGTCTGAAACCCTGGACAGATCGGTACGGCGCGACAGTGGATGAAAGATTTAAAGACAAGACAATCTTTCCCGGTTTTGTTGATCCGCATCTTCATCCCTCGCTTGGGGCGGTTCTGCTGCCCAGTTATTTTATTACGGCGATGGAATGGTCGCTGCCGGACCGGAAAGTACCGGCGACCAAAGGGCGGGATGGTTATTTGCAGGCTTTGAAAGAGGGCTTTGAAAAAGAAGGCGCCAGCCGGGATGTGTTCGTGACCTGGGGCTATCATCAGCTCTGGCACGGGGATCTGACCAAAGCGGATCTGAACGCCGTTTCCAAAGATCACCCGATTGTTGTCTGGCACCGGTCTTTTCATGAACTGATCCTCAATGATGCGGCCATCGCTCATATCGGTGTTGATCAGGAGGTTATGGAACGGCACCCGCAGATCAATGCGGAAATCGGCCGTTTTTCCGAAACCGGCGCGAAAGTGGTTATGGCAGGCCTCAAGGATTTTCTGTTTAACCCGGCTCGTTTTCTCGAAGGCCTGCAATCCCTGCTGCAGGTGATCCATCTGGGCGGTCATACAACGGTTGCCGATATGGCCTACGGGATCTTTGATTTTGAGCAGGAATGGATGGCGTTTAATGCCATGATCAACCGGGATGAGGTACCTCTCAGGGTTCTAATGGTCCCCAAAGGCCTGCCCGAAGACGGTGCAAAGGAAAGTCCGGCGGACGCCGTGAAAGTTATCGACGGGTTGGCCGACAGGTCCAATGACAAGTTGTTTTTCGACAGGCGCGTGAAATTCTTTACCGACGGGGCGATTTTCTCAGAACTGATGCAGATGGAGGAACCCGGTTATATCGACGGCCATGAAGGTGAGTGGCTGATGGTGCCTGAGCTGTTTGAGGAAAGGGTCCGCGCTTTCTGGACAGCGGGCTACCGGATCCATGTTCACTGCACCGGAAATCTCGGCCACGAGCTGGCGATTGATGTCCTGGAAAAACTGCAAAGAGAGCATCCGCGTCTGGATCCCTGCTACACCATTGAACATTTCGGTGTGTCGACGGAAGAGCAGGTTCAGAGACTGAAACAGTTTGGCGGCCGGGTTTCCGCCAACCCCTATTATGTGCATGAGCTTGGAGAAGCTTACTGGGTGAAAAGCATCGGCTTTGAGAGGGCCAGCCAGATGGTGCGTCTTGGCACTCTGATGCGGGAAAACGTTCCTTTTGCTCTGCATTCCGATTTCACAATGGCACCGGCCGAGCCGCTTAAAAATGCCTGGGTGGCGGTCAACCGTCTGTCTGAGAGCGGTAAGGTCCTGGCCCCGGAGGAAAAAATTCCAGTGCATCAGGCCATGAAGGCCATCACCATTGATGCCGCTCGGATTATCGGCCTTGAAAACAGCATCGGTTCCATCCGTTCCGGCAAGAAGGCGGATTTCACCGTTTTGGATGACGATCCCTATGAAGTCGCGCCGGAAACCATAAAGGATATCACGGTGCATGCCACCGTCTTTGAAGGCCGGGTGTTTGAGGTCATAAAAGAATGACAGATGCTATTCCCTGCCTGATTCTCGGAGGATATCTCGGGGCGGGAAAAACAACGCTGATCAACGGGCTTCTGTCTCGGCATCACGGGAAACAGATCACGGTCCTCGTCAATGATTTCGGCGCCATCAATATTGATGCGGCCCTGATCAACAACAAGGACGGAGACACGCTCAGCCTGACCAATGGTTGCGCCTGCTGCAGCATTGGGGACAGTCTCCTGGAAACGGCGGATCGGGTTGTTAGGGGCGAGAACCCTCCGGATCTTCTTCTGGTGGAAGCCAGCGGCGCTGCGGAACCGGGGCGCATGAAGCAGATCCTGATGGGCGTTCCGGGATTAAAGGCGGCGCAATGTCTGACTGTTGTGGATGCCTCAACCTTTCAAAAGCGGCTCAGGGACAAGTTTGTCGGCAAGCTGGTTCGGGCGCAGCTCAAACAGGCGGACTGCCTCTATATCAATCGACTAGCGGAGGGGAAAGAACCGGAAGATCCTGTTTTGGCATCGCTGAATAAGCCAAGGATGACATCCGCTCAGGAGGTTTTTCGGTATCTCGGAGCCCTTGGTGCCGAAAAAACGGATCTGTCAGTTGACCTCGGTGCGGAAAAGGAGGCGGCAGAAGCTTTACAGACTTTCACCCTGCCCATCCCGGCAGATATGGAACGGAAAGATCTGCAGGCGAAACTGACACGACTACCAACCTCCATCCATCGGCTCAAGGGTATCTTGACGCTGAAAGAGAGGGGAGCGGATCAGGTTTTTACTGTGCAGGGAAATGGGCAGGACTGCACTTTTGTTAAAACAGAGCCACGGAACAGGGATATCCCGTCCGGTCTGGTTCTAATCGGACCGGTTTCCGATCAGGATAGGCGTCGGATTACTGATTTGCTCACGACCGCGCAGTTATAAATGGCGCATCGCCTTTATCTTCCGGGCCTGTTCCAGAGACCATTTCCGGCTCCTCAGAATGTCTCCATATTCCCGCGCATGATCACTTGCCTGAGGCCGCTTAAAGGCGCCTTCCCTTTGTTGCCGGGCCCATAACCGGCTTTTCAGGTCTTTCAACCGGGCCAGATCGTTATTCATCGGCATCCTACCTTCCTTTCACCGGCCTGTGACCGGAATATCAGGTTGTTATCGAATGAAATAGCGTTGAGGCGCCGAAAATCCACAAAAAAACCGGCGGACAGACCGCCGGTTTAACGCTTCCACAGGGGATCAGGCAATCAGAGGGCGACTGCCTCTCCGTTTTTGATCACTTGTCGATGATTGGCTGTATCCGCGGCCATCCGGATATCGTCTTCCGGGTCTCCGTTGACGATCAGCAGGTCCGCTTTGAACCCTTCCCGGATCCTGCCGCGATCTTCAAATTGCATCAGTTCATGAGCAACGGAGGTTGCGCTTTTCAAGGCATCCAGGTGGCTCATCCCACATTCCACCATATACGTTAGTTCGTCGGTGTTTTTGCCGTGCAGATTGAACGGGGTGCCGGCATCGGTGCCCATGGCAATCTTGCCGCCCGCCTTATAGAACATCTCGAAGCTTTCCACATGCTTCTCGTATATCCGGATGCATTTTTCGACGACGTAGTCGGCAATGCCGTTATCCTTGTTTACCAGGATATTTTTGACAGCGGCCAGGGTCGGTACCAGATACGTGCCCCGCTCCATCATGGCGTCCAGGCATTCCTGATCCATGAAGATACCATGCTCAATGGACGTAATGCCGCCCATCACCGCATTCATGATCCCTTCGGCGCCTTGTGCATGGGATGCCGTCGTGCGGCGGAAGCGTTTTGCTTCGCCGATGCCGGCAGCCAGTTCTTCGGCGCTGTAATGGGCATCTTCCGGATCTACGCCTTTGGTCATGACACCACCTGTTGCCATGATCTTGATCAGGTCACTCCCGGCATGGATCTGCTCGCGAACGGCTTTGACAACCTCATCACAGCCGTCGGCCACCCGACCAAAGCGGTTCCCGTGCCCGCCGGTCATGCAGATCATTTTACCCGATGCCATGATATTAGGGCCCAGAAAACGGCCGCTGTTACAGGCATCTCTAACCGGAAATTCAAGATAATTGTGGCCGCCGCAATCCCGAACGGCTGTTATGCCGGATTTCAGGTTAGCTTGGGCATGCTCGAGGGCTCGCAGGGTGACTTCTGCCGGATTAGCGCCTTCAATATGCGCTGAAGGAACGGCTTCACCGCCATAGACAAGATGAACATGACAGTCGGCCATGCCAGGCATGATCGTACCGCCTGTTGTATCGATCTTTTCACCCTGATAATCAGCAAATTTTTCAGCAGGACCCACATCCTGGATGCTGTCGCCGTCCACCAGCACAGCATGATCACGAAGGATAGGATCGGCACCGTTAAAAACGTCGCCGCCGGAATAAAGGACTGTTGTCATAAATAGTAACCTCTGGCGTTAAACTTGCGCGCCCTTTGTTTGCTCACCAACAATATGGCAAAGTCGCGGAAAAATCAAAGAAGCTTCCTGACCTTAGCGATTGCGGCTTGATGTCATTTTCAGGAAAGCATCTTCAAGATCCGGCTCTTCCGTGGTGAGATCAATAATCGACAATCCACTTTTTGATACTTCTGACAGGATATCGCTGATCGCCACTTCGCTCGGCTTGTAATGGACAGAAAGACGCCTTCCATGCAGCAAAGAGGGGTTGAAGCGGGTCAGACTGTCCGGAATGTGATCAATATCTTCACCGAGGATCATGGTGACGGTTTTGGCATCCAGTCTGGACAGGAGTTTTTCCGTTGTTTCGCAGGCGACAACCTCTCCGTGATTGATGATGGCGATCTGGTCACACAGCTCTTCCGCTTCTTCAAGATAGTGAGTGGTCAGAATGATCGTTGTGCCATCATCATTCAGTTTGCGGATATATTCCCAAAGTTGCTGGCGGAGTTCTATATCCACACCGGCAGTCGGCTCGTCCAGAATCAGGACTTCAGGACGGTGTACCATGGCTTTGGCGACAAGGAGGCGGCGGCGCATGCCGCCAGACAATGTCCGGGCATAGGAATCTGCTTTATCAGCGAGACCCATGGCCGCCAGGATCTCGTCGGTCCGCCTGGCGGATTTGGGGACGCCATAGAGACCGGCCTGAAATTCCATCACTTCCCGGGCTGAGAAAAAAGCATCGAGATTCAACTCCTGCGGTACAACGCCAAGGGCGCGGCGCGCGGCGCGCATATCCTGCTCGATGTCAAATCCGCAGACCCGAGCCTGGCCGGATGTTTTATTAACCAGGCCTGCCAGAATATTGATCAGGGTGGATTTTCCGGCGCCGTTTGGACCCAGTAATGCAAAGAAAGATCCTCTTGGAACATCCAGATCAATGCCTTTCAGGGCCTGCTTGTCCGGGACATTTCCCGTGCCTTTATAGACTTTACGAAGATTACGTACCTCAAGGGCATTATCAGTCACGGTTTCTCTCGCAGCAGCAGCGGCAGTCATTACGGCGGCTCTCTCTTCCTGGTGAAGGGTGCGCAGTGCATTTCCAACTTGCGAAAGCACCGGCAATCGATATCATCCGAACCCATACTGGTTTCGTTGAGTAGACTTAATCTTTCAAGGGCCGGTATGCAAGTCTTGGAGCTGATAGGAAAAGCGGAACGGGTCATGGAAGCACCTCAAAAAACTGAAGTGGAAAGCCTGAAAGTCTATTGTGACGGCGGAAAAGGCGCCCTTGGCCATCCCCGGGTTTATCTTAATCTGGGGGATAAACATCAGGTTGAATGTCCCTATTGCGGACATCTCTTTGTCCTGAAAGAAGGCGCAAAAATTTCCGACGCTCACTAAGGGCGTCTAAAAAGCCGGAGCCATATATCGGCATCCGGCCGAGTGAGGCAGTATGCAGGAAGCAGACGTAACGGGTGATCCGAACCAGAAGCATCGCGTCTATCTGGTGGACGGGTCCGGCTATATTTTTCGCGCTTATTTCGCGATGATCCGGGGGCGAGGGCCTATCACCCGGTCTGACGGAACGCCGACCGGTGCCGTTCTGGGTTTTTCCAATATGCTGTTCAAACTGATCCAGGATACCCAGCGGGATGGCCGGATCAGCCACCTGGCGGTGATTTTCGATACCAGCCGGAAAACCTTCCGCACCGAAATTTTTCCGGAATACAAAGCCAACCGGGATGCCCCGCCGGAGGATCTGATCCCCCAGTTTCCGCTGGTACGCGAAGCTACCCGTGCCTTTAATGTTCCGGCTATCGAAAAGGCTGGATTTGAAGCGGATGACATCATTGCCACCTATGCCCGGCAGGCCCGGGAAAAGGATATGGAATGTGTTATCGTCTCGTCGGACAAGGATCTGATGCAGCTTGTCGGCGGGCCGGTTACCATGCTGGACCCTATGAAGAACAAGCCCATCGGCGTTGATGAAGTTCACGAGAAATTTGGCGCAGGCCCTGAAAAGGTTGTGGATATCCAGTCTCTGGCCGGGGATAGCGTTGATAACGTACCGGGCGTGCCGGGCATCGGCATCAAGACGGCGGCGCTGCTGATCAATGAATATGGTGATCTGGATACCTTGCTGGAGCGGGCTGCGGAGATCAAGCAGAAAGGTCGCCGGGAAAAGCTTCTGGAACATGCGGATATGGCCCGTGTCAGCCGGGACCTGGTCCGCCTGAAAGATGATGTGGAACTGGATCTCGATGTTGAAGATCTCAATCTCAATGAACCGGTTGCGGATGATCTGACGGCTTTTCTGAAAGAGAATGAGTTTCGTCAGTTAAGCGGACGGGTCGCCACCTTTTATGGCGAAGAATACAAGGTTGCCATTCCGGATAAACCAGCCGCCGCTGCGGTGAAGAAAGACGGTGCGGAGGGGGACATTGACTTATCGGAGATCAAGACCGATTACAGCACCGTTACCCGTATGGAGGATCTGCAGGTCTGGATCGATCAGGCTAATGACAAAGGCTATGTGGCGGTCGATACGGAAACCACCAGCCTAAACGCCATGCAGGCGGAGCTGGTCGGGATCTCCCTGTGTGTGGAGCCCGGCAAAGCCTGTTATATTCCTGTCGGGCACCGCAAACCGGTGGTGCAGGGCGGTTTTGATTTTGGTGAAGACGTGGCCGCTGAAGAAGGCGGTGAAGGCCTTGATCAGCTTCCCAAGGCGGATGTCCTTGCTGCCCTGAAGCCTTTGCTGGAAGATCCGGGGGTTCTCAAGATCGGTCAGAATATCAAATATGACCGGATTATCCTGTCGAACGAAGGGGTTGATATTGCCCCGGTCGATGACACCATGTTGCTGTCTTATTGTCAGGAAGCGGGCCTGCATGGCCATGGCATGGATGAGCTTTCCAAGCTGCATTTCGGCATTGCGCCGATCCCTTTCAAGGAAGTTGCCGGAACCGGCAAATCCCAGATTACTTTCGCCGAAGTGCCGATCGACAAGGCCACCGACTATGCGGCGGAAGATGCGGATATTACCCTGCGCCTGCATAAAGTCCTGAAACCGGGCATTGCCGAGAAGAAAGTCACGACCCTGTATGAGCGGATTGAACGGCCTTTGGTTCCGGTTGTCGCCGGTATGGAGCGGGAGGGCATCAAGGTGGATGCGCCTTTCCTCAGCGGTTTATCCGAAGATTTCGGAGCCCGCATGGCCGAGTATGTGACGGAAATCCACAGCCTGGCCGGTGAGGAGTTTAACGTTGCTTCTCCGAAACAACTCGGGGAAATCCTGTTCGATAAAATGGATCTTCCCGGGGGTAAAAAAGGCAAGACCGGTGCCTACACAACGGATGTCAACGTGCTGGAAGGCCTTGCCGCCGATGGCGTGGAGCTGGCCCGCAAGGTTCTGGATTGGCGACAGCTTTCCAAACTGAAAAGCACTTATACGGATGCGCTGCAGGCACAGATCAATCCGGATACCGGGCGTATTCATACCTCTTTCAGTCTGGCTGCTGCGGCCACAGGGCGGCTCGCTTCCACAGAACCAAACCTTCAGAATATCCCGATCCGCACGGAAGAGGGCCGTAAATTGCGGCAGGCTTTTATCGCTGAGCCGGGCCATAAGCTGATCAGTGCCGACTATTCCCAGATCGAACTTCGGATCCTGGCTCATATTGCCGGTATTGACAGTCTCAAGCAGGCCTTTGCCGATGGGCTCGACATTCACGCCAAAACGGCGTCTCAGGTTTTCGGCATTCCCATGGAAGGCATGGATCCCATGCAGCGCCGCTCCGCCAAGGCGATCAATTTCGGCATTATTTACGGGATCAGTGCTTTTGGCCTGGCGCGTCAGCTCGACGTGTCACGGACAGAAGCGCAGGGCTATATCGAGGCTTATTTCAAGCAATATCCGGGTATCCGCCGCTATATGGATGATACCAAGCAGTTTTGTCACGATAATGGTTATGTGGAGACCGTCTTTGGTCGCCGGGTTCATTTGCCGGGTATCAATGACAAAAATGGTGCCCGAAGGAGTTTCTCCGAGCGGGCGGCCATCAATGCGCCGATCCAGGGGTCGGCCGCCGATATCATCAAGCGGGCCATGATCCGCCTTCCAGATGCGTTGAGAGACGCGGGTCTCTCAGCCCGCATGCTGCTGCAGGTTCATGACGAACTGATTTTCGAAGCGCCGGAGGCGGAAACAGAGCAGGCAGCGGCGGTGGTCAAGACCGTGATGGAAAAAGCGGCTTTACCGGCTGTGGAGATCTCGGTTCCCCTGATCGTTGATGCGGGGATTGGAGATAACTGGGGTGAAGCGCATTAAGGGGGCCTGACCCTGGAGTTCTCTAGAGAATGATTGAAGTCCTCTCCGTCGTCAGTCCTATTTTTGCGCTTGTCGCCCTTGGATATCTGAGCGTTCGAAAACAGTTGTTTCCGGCAGCCGGCGTGCAGGGGCTGATCAGTTTTGTGAATAATTTCGCAACGCCTTGCCTGTTGTTCCAGGCCATGCTCAAGATCGATTTTCTCAAGCTGTTTAACCCCGAATATCTGTCGTCCTTTTATGTCGGGGCCTTTGCCTGTTTTATCGTCTCTTTCCTGATCGCCAAATTTATGTTCAGGCGACGGCCCGGAGAATCCGTCGCTGTAGGGTTCTCGGCCTATTTTTCAAATACGGTATTGCTGGGCTTGCCGATTATTCAGCGGGCCTACGGAGATGACGCTCTTCCCTATCTTTTTGCGATTGTCGGCTTTCATGCGCCGCTTCTCATGAGTTCGGGCATGATCGCCATGGAGGTTGCCCGGCGGGATGGTGCACCGCTTAAAAGCACTGTCAAGGAAGCCGCAACCCGTGTGCTGACAAACCCGCTGCTGATCGGGATCAGTCTCGGGATTATTGCCAATCTTTCAAATGCACCTGTGCCGGAACTGGTACATGATGTCACGAAGATGCTGGCGATGGCCGTTCTGCCGGCGGCACTCTTTGGTCTCGGTGGGGCGCTCAATCAGTATAAACTCCGGGAAAGCTGGGAGCAGGCGCTGGTCTCTTCCCTGATCAAACTGGTCCTGCATCCGGCCCTGGCACTGATCTTAAGCCATTGGGTTTTTGGCCTTAGCTGGGAGATGACGCGGGTGGTGGTGGTGACAGCCGCCATGCCGTCCGGACTGAATGTGTATATTTTTGCGACCTTTTACAATCGATCCACAGATATAGCGGCCAATACGGTTTTGCAAAGCACGGTGCTTGGGGTTGTCACAATTTCCGGCTGGCTTTTGATTTTAGGGGCATTGGCCCCCTGACAGGATTGAGAGCATATCAGATATTCTGAATTGCTTTTTGGCCGTGACCTCGGTTATGTCAGGTCCGTACATAGATTCCAACCTGCCGGAGCCCGCCCATGACATCCGAACTGATCATCCAGCGACCAGACGACCTGCATCTGCATTTGCGGGACGGGGATATGCTGAAAGTGGTGACGCCGCACACCAGCGCTGATTTCGGACGGGCGATTGTGATGCCTAACCTGGTACCGCCGGTGACAACGACGGAACATGCACGGGCTTATCGGGATCGTATCATGGCTTGCGTGCCGGAAGATCACCCTTTTGAGCCGCTGATGACCGT
>DIYE01000306.1 GCA_002428885.1 Alphaproteobacteria bacterium UBA6062 | reverse complement strand
ACCTTGAGCGCTGCCATTGTTGGAATCATTGGGCCGAAAGTGGAGAGATAAGCCCCAAGATTGGCATGGGTTCGGACTTTCATGCCGAGAATTTTATGGTCATTGTCAAAGGCCAACTCGGCTCGGGTCACATGATCCCGGCCTTGTGTATCGGAGAGAAAAGCATCACTCCGCTCACCAATCCACTTGATGGGTTTTCCCAGTTTGCGGGATGCCCAGACGGTCGATGCAAGCTCGGAATAGAAGAACAGTTTCATACCGAAAGCACCACCAACATCCGGTGTGATAACACGGACTTTTTCTTCCGGAACATGAAGGATGGCGTTCGCCAGAAGGCCTTTCAGAACCCACCCGCCTTGGGTCCCCATACGGATGGTCATTTTCTCTTCTGAGCTATCCCAGTCGGCAATCAAACCCCTGGGTTCCATGGAGTTGACGACAACCCGGTTATTGATCAGATCGACAGAAGTTACATGGGCGGCGTTCGCAAAGATGCCGTCCAGGTCATCACCGGAGCCATGCTCCCAATCGAAGGCGGTGTTGTTGGGAACATCCGCGTGCAGTTGAGTTTTTCCGGCATTGGCCGCCGTTGCTGTATCCGTTACGGCATCCAGGTCTTCATAATCCACATAAATCAGTTCGGCGGCATCTTTTGCTTCGGAAAGGCTTTCGGCAATCACCAGTGCAATATTATCCCCGACATAACGAACTTTATCGATGGTCAGAACAGGGTGCCCCGGATCTGCCCGATTGCTGCCGTCCCGGTTTTTTAAGGGAATCATGCAGGGAAGCTCGTTCGCATTGTCTGCCGCCAGTTCTGCACCGGTAATGATATCAACAACGCCGGGCGCTTCCCGGGCATCCTCCAGGTCAATGGACAGGATATTCGCATGTCCGATCGGTGAACGGAGCATGTAGGCATAGAGTTGCCCGTCGACCGTAATATCATCTGTATATTGTCCCGATCCGGTAACGAGACGTGTGTCTTCAACCCGGTTTACTGACTGATTTACGCCAAATTTGACCATTCTTCGTGTCCACTTTTGTTATGAGGCGGTGCTCAGAAGCCGCCTCTCTATGGAATTATTGTTAAGCGCCCGGAGGATATCGTCAAGTGATGCTGGTCAGGTTTTAGGATTTTCCCAAAGGACTCCTTCCTCTGCCAGTTCCGAAATGTCACTTTCCGAATAGCCGATTTCACCCAGGATATCCCGGCCATTAGCGCCGAAGCCCGGCGGCACGGAACGGACCGTGCCTGGTGTCCGGCTCATTTTAATGGCAATGCCTGTACCGGAATAGCCGTCTTTTTCGACAACCATATTGCGGTGCCGGGTATGAGGATGGTTCAGAGCCTGGGGGACAGTCATCGCTGCGCCGGCCGGAACGCCGGCTTTCAGGAGATCGGTTGCAAAAGCAACGCCTTCCTTGTCCGACAGGGTTTCGCTCAAGAGTTCGTTAAGCTCATCCCGGTGTTGAAGCCGGGTGCTGTTATCCAGGAAACGAGGATCTTCCGCAATGTCCTGTCGTCCCAGAGCATTACAGAGTTTTTTGAATTGCCCGTTATTGCCGATCCCCAGAAAGACAGGTGTTGTTGCCGTCTCATACAGATCATAGGGGGCAATATTGGGGTGAGAATTGCCGGTAAGGCGCGGCGCATTGCCGCTCATCAGGTTGTTGGGAGCGTGCGGATGCTGCAGTTGAATGCCTGTGTCATAGAGAGAGGCTTCAACGGATTGGCCTTTACCGGAGGTATGACGTTCATTCACTGCCATCAGAATACCAATAACCGCATTCATCCCGGTACCAAGATCGACCAGCGGAATACCAACACGCACCTGACCGGATTCCGGCGAGCCGTTGACGCTGATCAGACCGGCCCAGGCCTGGATAACCGCATCATATCCCGGAAAACCGCCGAAGGGGCCATCTGCGCCGAAGCCGGTAACCCGGCAATGGATCAGGCGGGGAAAGCGGGATGCCAGAACATCATCATAACCCAGCCCCCATTTTTCCAGCGAACCGGTTTTGAAATTTTCTACGAGAATGTCGGCATTCTCCAGAAGCTTCAGGAGGATTTCTTTGCCTTTGTCGCTTCGGATATCCAGGGCAATGGAACGTTTGTTACGGTTCGCGCCGGAGAAGTAGGCTGCCAGCCCTTCATCATTGAAAGGAGGACCCCAAGTCCTTGTCTCATCACCCTGGGGCGGTTCTACCTTGATCACTTCAGCACCGTGGTCGGCCAGTATCTGGGTACAGAAAGGGCCGCCCAGGACGCGGGATAAATCGACAACTTTCAGTCCTGTCAGTGCACCATTTTTGGACATGTTATTTTTCTTTTCCTATAGACCTACTACGACTGTGCCGTTCAGAGAGACGGCGCGGCTACACTATCACCAAAAACCGATTGCGCAAATTGCGGATATACTTCCTGAACTGTTTTGCTTACAACAGTATCGAGTTTTTCGAGAAGGGCTGCATCCGGCGGTGACGTTACGGAAACGCTTTCATCATAGTCAAAGCTGAAACCGGTATTGTCCAGAATGTCTTCCAGTGAACTGGACGGGTGAATGGAGGTAAGCCTGAAGCGTGCCTTCTCCTTTTGAAAGCGGAAAAAGGCTTTGTTTGTAAGAAGACCATACGGACCGCCCTGACGATAGGTTTTGTCGTCGGATGTGCCGGGGGCGCTGACAAAATCAACCTGATCGACCAGAACCCGGCGGGAGTGTTCTTCCCGGAAAAGGATAACTTTTGGGATCAGGAAATAGAGATAAGCAGATCCAAAAGTGCCTGGCCATCTGGGTTTCTGATGCGGATAATCTCCCCGCCCCATAAGATTGATATTGGCTTGTCCGTCGATCTGGCCGCCGCCCAGGAAAAAGGCATCAATTCTGCCCTGGGCTGCACAATCAAAGAGCTCCTGCGCACCATTGGTGAAGAAGTTGTTTTTCACGGAACCGAGAATATTGATGTGGCGAGGCGATCCCCACATGTCGCGGGCCAGGAGAGCCGCTGCGCCGGGGATCGGGGAAGAGGCGCCAACGGCCACGTGATTGCAGTCCTTCAAAAGATTGGCGATAAAGCAGATAAGGGCTTTTCTGTCGGAAGCAAGGCTCATGACCGGCCTCCCGCAAGAACATGCTCGTTCAGATAGCCCTGAAAGCCTTCTTCTGTTTTGGCGCGGCTCACATAGTCAGACAAATGATCGGCATCCTCTCCGTTGCCCTGCCAGAAACCAAGCGGCCAGCTGCCGTCCGGGCAGTGTGCGATGGCCCCTACATACAGGGCGGGTAGGGTGCCGGCGGCCAGCTCTTCGTCGTCGAGCAGGGAGTCTTCCCGGATCTCTTCAACGGTTACAAAGGCTGTCTTGGAGGCCTGTGCCATATTGACCAACTCCCGTCGTCGACCAATCCAGACATTCCCGTCTCTGTCGGCGATGGGGGCGTGGAACAGGGCGACGTCCGGCTGAATAGCGGGAATGGCGACCACGGGGTCTTCGTCTTCGGAGAAAGGATTGTTGATCACTTTCCAGTCGGGATGATGCTTCAGGATATCGCTGCCGATAATGCCTCTTAAGGGCATAAAAGGAGCTCCTTTCTGCGATGCCTGTAAAGCCGCGTGAATAGCAGGGCAGGTGGCATCAATGAGTGTCACGTCTCCTTCTTTGACCGCTGCACTGAAGCGGGGTGCTGGATTATACTCCCCCAGTGTAAGGGCTGAGCTTTCGAAAATCGAAACACAACCGGCCCCGATCAGGAGCTCGCTTTGCAGGCCGCTGGTTGGTACACCGATGATATGCAGACCCTTCGCCCGGCGACGGATCAATGCCCGGGTCGCTTCCATGGCAATCCCTGCATAGTCCGCCGGGACCGCGATTTTCGAGCCGTCCGAAATTTTGTCAGCGAGTTGTTCAACAGATATAATCATTCTCTTCTCTTTTTATTTTTATGTCCTTGTCCCGATACGCCCCTGTTTGCGGATCACCGGAACAACGAAGAATGGTAACGCGCCGGCTGCCAGGCAGGTCAGCGAAAACGAAAAAACAGCCTCATAGCTGCCTGTTATATCATAAATCCAGCCACTGAAAAATGTACCAGATGCTGCGCCGATGCCGCCGCCGACCGTAATACAGCCGTAGATAACGCCGAAATTGGGGCCATGAAAAATTCTGGCTGCGAGAGAACCAACCACTGGTCCCCGAGTGCCCATCGTCAATCCGAAGAACAGAATGAACCCGATGACGGCCCAATAGCGGGAAGGATCACTATACTGCCACAGAAATAAAACGCCGCCAATTGTCAGGACATAGGTTCCCAGAGCGACGACGATGTTATTGAAACGGGTCAATAAATAGCCGCAGGAAACCATCCCGATCGGTATCAGCAGGCCGGTCAGGCCAATATTGAACGAACTCTCTACTGGAGACATGCCGCGCTCGACGAGGTAGGTCACGCTCTGAATAATCACCGAATACATGCCGTTTGCTGTAATGAAGAAGACGGATGCCAGCCCCCAGAAGCCTGGTGTTTTGATGGCAGCCTGCAGGCTCCAGCTTTCCTCAGTAATGGCGGAGTTAGTTGTTTTTTTCGGCTGGTTAAACCGTCGTCCTCTTGTCAGTCTCCGCCAAGGCAATATCAATAGAACCGGGATGAGCATCAGAATGCCCAGGCCCATATAGAACTCTGCACTGCGCCACCCATATTGACTGATCAGGATCTGTGACAAAGAAAGACCGACAAAGCTGCCGGCGCCCAAGGCAGAGAAAATCAGGGAGAGGGCAAGTGGGAGTTTATCTCTAAACCAGCGGCTCACGAGGGCGGAGTTGGAAACATTGCCGCAGCAGGCACCTGCAAAACCAACAAATACTCCCAGGCCTGCATAGAATTGCCAAAGAGCGTTCGCTTGACTGGCTATGATAAGGCCGCCGCCGGCAAAGGTGAAGCCGCTCGCATAAAGCCATTTGGGACCGAGGCGATCAAAAAGCAGGCCTGCCAACGGGCCGGACAAGCCGGTGATCAGTGCACAGACTGAGAAAATGGAAGCAATCTGGCTGCGTCCCCAACCAAACTCTTCGGCCATTGGACCGACAAGATTTGGAAAATGTTCCGGTATCATGCGTCCAACCATCCCGATCAGAAAACAAAGGGCCACGACGCCGGACGCAATTACCGTAAATTCTGAGGGGCGGTTCGTCAAAATGAACTCCGATAGGGGTGATCAAGCGGAGCTTCGTATTCTCGTTATGCTTTTTCGGCTCCCAGTAAATAGCAGGTTAACGCTATCAGAATATCCATGGCTTGCAAATAAACATTCACCAATGAAGGAAACGCACGGTTAGTCTTTTCGGAAAAGAGCGGAGGCGATCCAACCTGCAATGAGGGCGATAATGATAGCCGCCAGACCATGGAGCGCCGGATAGTTCTGTGCAAAATCAAAAACCCTCCGTCCCAGTCCGAATTTCTTGATGAAGAGAGGGGAAGACTGGGCGCTGATCAACTCGCCATCACGGAAGAGATAGAATTCAGCAATATAGTTCCCGACGGAAACATTGGCCGGAAAATGAATGGAAGTCCGAAATAGAGAAGGGCCGAGGAAATTAACAGTAGACTGGCTTTCGGTATATAGTTCGGCTTCTTTTTGCTGGCGGATAACGGCTTTTTTGAACTCAAAGCTGTCCTTGCCTTTTTCGGCTGACGAAAAAATCAGCCTGTCCGGTCCTATCCTGAGCCGGTCGAGTGTGGTTCGGGAGGTGATTTCCTCGACGGGACGATTGCTTGCCGAGGCGTAGAAGCTGGGCACTTTGCCAAGGACGACGGATTTGGTGTTGGCCCAGATACCGGCGACTCTTTCTTTCTTTCGAACCACGACTTCTTTTTCCGGTCCTCGGACAACAACGATGATGTCTGCCTGGTCCGTTTCATCTTCTTCAAGGTCGGTTCGAACAGTACCGAACAGCAGGAGGTCGGTACCGGTGAAGTCCGATGTCACGGAAATGAGGTGAGAGGAGATATCCGTGACGAGCGAGCCATCGGCCCGTGCCTGGGAACCGGATATTAGAAGGGAGCCGGTGAGGGTGATGGTGGTCAGAACTACAACGATAAACCGGCTCATGTCAGTTCGCGCCCCCGAGGAAGCCGAAGGAATATACATCCTCTGGCGTCAGTATAAGGTCGGTGGCCAGCTTTACGCAAACCGCGAGAACCAGCAATGCCAGCAATGATCGTAGCTGCTCGCCTTTCATTTTGGCGCCGATACGGGTCCCGAACTGAGCGCCGACGACAGCGCTGCTCATCAGGAGAAGAGCCAGCATCACGTCAACGGTCTGTGTTGCCAGGGATTGCAGAAAAGTGACATTGGCTGTGACGAAAATAATCTGGAAAAGCGAGGTGCCGATCACCACGGATGTCGGCATGCCGAGCAGGTAAATCATCGCCGGAACCATAACAAAACCGCCGCCAACACCCATGATGGCCGACAGGATGCCGACAAAAAAACCAAGGCCCAGAGGCATCAGTGCGCTGATGTAAAGTTTGGATTTCCGGAACCGCATTTTAAAGGGAAGGCCGTGAATCCAGTAATGCTGGTGGAGTTTTTTGCGCTTTGCCGTTCCTTTGCGGTTGCGAAGAAGAGAGCCGAGACTCTCGAACAGCATCAACCCGCCGATGACTCCCAGGAAAATGACATAAGACAGTGAAATCATCAGGTCGACCTGACCTGCTGATTTCAGAAGCGCAAAAATCCAGGTTCCGAGGGAGGATCCTGCAACACCACCAATCAGTAGGACGACACCCATTTTGATATCGACATTGCCGCGGCGCCAATGGGCAAGAACGCCGGAAACACTGGCTGCAACCAGTTGGTTCGCGCCGGTTGCAACGGCGACAGCCGGTGGAATACCGGTCAGGATCAGCAGTGGCGTCATCAGGAATCCGCCACCAACGCCGAACATGCCTGACAACAAGCCGACGGCACCGCCCATACCCAGGATCAGAAAGAGATTAACCGAGATCTCTGCGATGGGAAGATAGACAGGCATAGTCAAATGCTACCGGTGTTGCTGGTAAGGAATAACCCAGGGCTTAGCCCCAACTATTCCTGCCTATACAGTAATTGAAGCGGAAATGTAATATCTCCTGTCAAAAAAGAACAAGTTTTTTGAAAAATCAGGAACTAACGGCTGTCATATGAATAGATTGAAGGAGTTTAAGTATATTATCGCTATAGAGGGAGTAATAAATCGTCTGGGCTTCTCTTCTTGTAGTAACAATGTCGTCCCGACGCAATCTCCCTAAATGTTGAGACAGAGCAGACTGGCTGATTTGGATTTTTCTTTCCAGTTCTCCTACGGAAAGTTCCTGCTGTGACAGGCATGTCAGAATTTCAAGCCTGCGTTGATTGCCAATTGATTTTAAAATCTTGCTCGCTTTTGGCAGAACGTCGGCAAGATCTGTATAATCCCTGTTAACGGATGCCTTTACTTCCATAATATGTGCTCCCCCTTTGGCACGGTTAGATGTTTGGCTGTCTTTAAGCGAAAGTCGTTTGGTGTCTGTGACCTATCTCCCGTCTCGTTGGTATGAAGCATGCTTCGGATCCGGTCCGCTCTCGAGGTGAAAAGGGTAGGCGGCGGTGTTTTTGGAGGTCCGAAGCGGGAGAAGCGGTGTGTGACAGAAGGAGTACTTTTGATTCTGCGCTACAAACGGCAAGAACTCCCGATAAAATGCTGTTTTGTCTGTCATTATGACCGTCTCGCGTAAATACGCACCTGTTACGACACGTGATGTTAGCAAAAAAAATAACAGTATGCACGCATTTGTGACGGTTAAGCCTTATTTTTTTACGTTTACGTAAACGATAGTTGACGTTTACGTAAACGTCAACTATATTAGTGGGATCGTCTAAAGGTTTTTGGATCTATGTCATGAGTGAAATGCGCTATTCCATTACGGATCTTGCTGAGGAGTTTGAGGTAACTTCCCGGACGATCCGTTTTTATGAGGATAAAGGGCTTGTTGAGCCAGAGCGGGAAGGCCTGACGCGGGTCTATTCGCGAAGTGATCGGGCTCGTCTTAAGCTGATTTTGCGGGGGCGACGGTTAGGGTTTAGCCTGCAGGAGATCAAGAAGATGATCGACCTGTACAATCCGGAAGCCGAGCCGACGGAGCAGTTGAGCTATACACTACAGAAATGTGAAGCCCAGCTCGAGAAGCTTAAAGTGCAGAGAGAAGATATCAATGAAGCCATTGATGAGCTGGAAGCAGGAATTGCGGATTTGAAAGATCATCTTGCCATGCAGGATAAAGGTCGGCTTAAGCCAACAAAGAAACTCGCGTGACGATTACAGCTTTTAAAAGCCTTACTCTATATTAACAGCAAGAACGCCGATCAACGGCGCTGTCGCCAGAACGGGAAAACAATATTGTCCTTCCGCCAGGTGGGAAAAGGACATTCTGAAAGGAAATACGGATCATGAAAAACGTGGTCATTGCAGGTTATGCACGCTCACCCTTCACACTTGCCAACAAAGGGGAAATGATCAAGGTCAGGCCGGATGAGATGACGGGACAGGTCGTTAAGGGGTTGGTCGAAAAAACCGGTGTGAATGTCGAGGATATCGAAGATGTTATTATCGGCAGTGCCTTTCCGGAAGCAGAACAGGGACTGAATGTTGCCCGGATCATCAGCTTCCTGGCTGGTATCCCCAAAACCGCAGCGGCAACAACCGTCAACCGCTTTTGTGGTTCCTCCATGCAGGCTATTCACATGGCTGCAGGCGCCATCCAGATGGGAGCCGGTGAGGTTTTCGTCTGCGGCGGTATTGAAAGCATGACCCGGGTGCCGATGGGTGGCTTTAATCCGGCGCCGCATCCGCGTCTTTATAAGGAATATCCCGAAGCTTATGTTTCTATGGGAATTACGGCTGAAAATCTGGCAAAGCAATATTCAATCTCCCGCGAAGAACAGGAAGAAATGGCCGTTGAAAGTCATGCCCGGGCTGCGGCAGCGCGTGAAGCCGGTAAATTCAATGACGAAATCATTCCGATCGTTGATGGCAATATTCGTGTCGAGCAGGATGGATGTATCCGCCCTGAAACGACAATGGAAACTTTGGCTGGACTGAAGCCGGCCTTTGATGAGAGCGGTAGCGTGACGGCTGCAACATCCTCTCCGCTTACGGATGGTGCATCTGCAACCCTGATTTGCTCTGAAGAATATGCGGATGCAAACGGGCTGACAAAAATGGCCCGCATCAAATCTATTGCGGTGGCCGGTTGTGCCCCTGAAATCATGGGTATCGGCCCTGTTCCGGCAACGGAGAAAGCACTTAAGCGGGCAGGCGTGACGCTGTCTGATATCGATATCATCGAGCTGAACGAAGCCTTTGCCGCTCAGTCCCTGGCCGTTTTAAAAGAATCCGGTATGTCTTACGACAATACCAATCTGGATGGCGGCGCTATTGCCATCGGGCACCCTATGGGCGCAACCGGTGCCCGTATCACCGGCAAAGTCGCCAGCCTCCTGCAGCGAGAAGGTAAAGCTCTTGGCCTGGCAACCCAGTGTATCGGTGGCGGCCAGGGTATTGCTACTGTTCTTGAGGCCTGCTGATCATGGCTATTGAAAAAGTTGCCGTTATTGGCGCCGGCGTCATGGGTGCTGCGATTGCTGCCCATGTCGCCAATGCTGGTATCCCTGCTGTTTTGCTGGATATCGTTCCGGACGGAGCGGAAAACAGGAATATGCTGGCGGAAGGCGCGGTTGCGAAAATGCTCAAAACCAAGCCTGCTCCTTTCATGCATAAACGCAACGCCAAACTGATCACGACGGGTAATCTGGAGGACAATCTGGATCTTGTGGCAGATTGCGACTGGATTGTTGAAGCGATTATTGAGTTGCCGGATCTTAAGCAGGATCTCTATCGCAAGCTGGACGAGGTTCGCAAAGAAGGTTCCATCGTAACGTCCAACACCTCAACCATTCCGCTGGCTACCCTGATGGACGGCCTGCCGGACAGCCTGCAGCAGGACTTTGCCATTACTCACTTCTTCAACCCGCCACGCTATATGCGGCTGTTTGAACTGGTGAAAG
>DIYE01000307.1 GCA_002428885.1 Alphaproteobacteria bacterium UBA6062 | reverse complement strand
GGTGTTACCGGATGGCCGGATTATCAAGACCGGCGGCCGGGCCAAGAAAAGTGCTGCAGGGTATGATCTAACCAAGCTTTATATCGGATCTGAAGGCACTCTTGGGATCATTACAGAAATAACGTTACGTCTCTATGGCATACCGGAAGCTATTTCAGCGGCAACAGTTTCCTTTCCCGATATCGAAAGCGCCGTTAATGCCGTTATTCTGACCATTCAATCCGGTATTCCTATGGCACGAATAGAATTGCTGGATGATGTTCAGGTCGATGCCATTAACAAATATTCCGGACTGGATCTACCGGTGCAGCATTCCTTGTTCCTGGAATTCCACGGGAGCGAGCGAGGCGTTGAAGAACAATCACAGCAGGTCGATGATATCTGTAGTGAATTTGGTGCTGACGACTTTAAATGGACAACACAGGCAGAAGACCGGACAAAGCTCTGGCAAGCTAGGCATGATGCCGCTTATGCCTCCAAGGCGTTAAGGCCAAATGCCGCCATGTGGGCAACGGATGTCTGTGTACCGATTTCAAGGCTTGCCGATTGTATCTTGCAAACAAAGGAAGACCTGGATAACAGCAGTCTTATTGCACCAATTGTTGGGCATGTGGGAGACGGTAATTTCCACTTGTCTTTTGTTCTGGATAAAAACAACCCTGAGGAAATGGAAGAGGCGGAGGTGCTGAACGCCCGCCTTATTCAACGCGCTCTTTCCATGGACGGAACCTGCACCGGCGAACATGGGGTTGGGCTCGGCAAGAAAAAATACCTGAAAGAGGAACTAGGCGAGGCGGTCAGTGTTATGGCCGTTCTAAAACAGGCTCTGGATCCCCAGAATATTATGAATCCCGGAAAAATTCTCTAAGTCGTTATTGGATCAGGAGCAGGTTGGAAGAGTAAGCCCGTCCGGAAGACGCGTTTCCGCATTACCGCAGGCGCTGCCCAATTGTTCCTGATCCAGATCCTCAGCATCTTCAAGATTGGCACCTGACAGGTTCGCTCCCCAGAATATAGTGTCCGAGAGATCAGCACCGCTAAAATCTGCATTGCTCAAATCGGCGCGGAAAAACGTGCTTCGGGACAGGATAGCACCGGAAAAATCAGCATTTATAAGATCTGCCCGTGTCAGGCGCACATCTTTCATTTTGGCATTTGCGAAGTTCGCATTATTGAGAATGGCGCGTTTCAGATTGACGTTGGACAATCGCGTATCCGAAAAATCTGCGGCTGAAAAGTTACCCCGCTTCATATTGGCATGGCGAAGGTCCGCTTCTGAGAAATTCGCTTTCACGGCTTCCGCATTTTCAAGATCCGCTTCTCTCAAATCGGCTCTTTCAAGAGACGCATTGCTGATATCGGCTTTTTCCAGATCAGTGTTTCTTAACGTGGCTTCCGTAAGGTCCGCTCCCTTAAGGCTGGATTTCTCTAGGTCTGCACGCCTTAAATCCGCTTCAACCAGCTTGGCCTTTTCCAGATTGACGTTCTTCAGGATCGCGTCTCTCAGGTTACTTTCGGACAGATCCACGCCCGGCATGATATCTGCCTGAAGTTTTGATTTCTGGAGGTTACAGTCAACACATTTACCGCTTTCCTTAAAGCGCTTCATATCATCCGCATTGAATGCATAGGCAACGGATGCCAACCCAATCAGCGAAACAGTCAGAACGGAAAACACAGTTTTCATGAAAAACCCCTGGATGGAGAAAGGAATTTTACGCCATGACTCTAACTTAAACGATGGTTCTTACTTTTCAATAAAGACCTTGATTTGACTTCCTGTGGTCATACTGCCAGTATTCGAAAAAATGAAGAATAAAAGGACTATCAGGATCCATCGGATCCGATCTTTTCACAGAAATGAGTGATATTATGATTTCTGCAGTTTTGTGGGACTTTGGCGGTGTTTTGACGACAAGTCCGTTTGAAGCATTTAACAGGTTCGAGAAAGAAAAAGGACTGCCGGATAACTTCCTGCGGACAGTTAATTCCACCAACCCTGACAATAACGCCTGGGCAAAATTCGAACGTAGTAAAGTTACGGCGGAAGAGTTTGATGCCCTGTTTCTTGAAGAAAGTACGGCCCTTGGACACGCGGTGAGAGGTCAGGACGTTATTGCACTTTTGTCCGGTGATATCAGGCCAAGAGTTGTCAGAGCTCTTGAAACAATCTCCAAAGATAAAAAATGTTTCTGCCTGACCAACAACGTACCGGCGGGCCGAGGTCCTGGTATGAGTCGGACACCGGAAGCACAGGAAGCTGTATTAAGGGTCATGGCACTATTCGATGAGGTTATTGAATCCAGCAAAATCGGTATGCGAAAGCCGGATCCGGAAATCTATCACTTTGCCTGCGATAAAATGGGCGTGCAGCCGGAAGAGGTTCTTTATTTGGACGATCTTGGCATTAATCTGAAACCCGCGGCTGCGATGGGTATGACGACTATAAAAGTGCTGAATGAAGAACAGCTTTTGGAAGATCTCGGCGCAGCGCTGGGACAGACATTCGAATAGAGTAGAGGATTTTTATGAACAGATTCCTGGAACATACTGGCGCGCGTTATCCTATCATTCAGGCTCCCATGGGCTGGATAGCACGGTCACAACTGGCTTCGGCGGTTTGTAATGCCGGAGGGCTCGGCATTATTGAAACATCCTCGCGGGAGACAGAAAACTGCATTACCGAAATTAAGAAAATGAAGGAGATGACGGATCAGCCGTTTGGTATCAATCTCCCGCTCCTGTTTCTTAAAGACCAGAATATGATCAATTTTGTTGCTGAGTCAGGGGTTAAATTTGTAACGACATCTGCCGGTAATCCGCAAAAGCTGATCGAAATCCTGAAAGCCCATGACATCATTGTCTATCATGCTGTGCCGACCGTGAAAGCCGCGATCAAAGCTGTTGAGGCCGGTGTGGACGGCCTAGTGGTGGAAGGGGCCGAAGGTGGCGGCTTCAAGAACCCGGAAGAGGTTTCGCTGCAGGTTCTGCTGCAGGCAATCCGGGATAAGGTCGATGTGCCGATGGTTGCTGCCGGCGGAACCGTAGATGGTCGCGGTATGGCCGCCGCTTTTTCCATGGGAGCTGAAGCGATCCAGATGGGAACGCGATTTGTTTCCTCAAAGGAAAGCCCGGTTCATGGCAACTATAAAAATGCCATTATCGAGGCAGAAGACACCGGAACCGTTGTTTTGAATAAGAAGGCAACACCTTGCATCCGGGCTCTTAAAACCAATCGAACGCAGGAAATATATGAAGAAGGATATATGCCAAAAGATATGTTTGCCCGTATCCAGGATCTCTATTTCAAAGGAGAGATGGAAGCCAGTGCCGGTCTCGCCGGACAATCCGCGGCACTGATAACCGAAGAGAAATCTGTTGCGGATATTATCGAGGAAACAGTGACCGGCTTCCGGCAGATCTGTTCCAGAATGGGCAGCATGGCGGAAAGCGGATTTTAGATTAAGGTCCGTCTTTTTTGGATTTCCGGTTTCTGTGGGCCCGGATCTGTTTTTCTTCCCAGTCTTCGGCAAAATGGCCTTTGCCGAAGACACGCAGGGCGTCCATGGCCAGGACAAACAGGATGGGCAATGTCGGCCAGACAAACCAGAGATATCCTGATGATGTCATCATATTGATAAAAAACAGAAACAGGATCAGCAGGCCTGAAGAAGCGGCTCTGCGATAAAAGCCGGCCTGTCTGCGGATCTGTTTGCGAATAGCGGCCTCTTCATCACTGGAGAAATCCGGCTCAACCCCGGATATCTCCGTCTCCATTGATGCAGAGGTTGGATTTTCTGCCAGGCCCAGCGAATATACCGGAATGGCTTCCGCTATATTTTTAACTTCCTTCTTCCCCAGATAGTTAAAGTCATTGGGAAATCTTCCTTTGACGTGATCGTAAACCGTTCCTGAAATACAGATGCCGCCGGGTGGCGCCATGGCTTCAAGCCGTGCCGCAACATTTACCCCGTCTCCGAAGATATCGTCACCTTCAATAATGACATCCCCAAGATTAAGGCCGATCCGGAAGATCAGGGCATCAGGGTCCCCGCTCTCCTTATTTTTCTGTGCCAGAAAATTCTGGATGGCGACAGCACAATGCACAGCCTGGACCACGCTGCCAAATTCGGCGACCAGACCGTCGCCTGTCATATTGACAATTCGGCCGGCATGATCATCGATATGGCTGGAAAATTCCTGGCGTGCATCTTTCAGGCGGGACAGAGTTCCTTCCTCATCCCTGCCCATCTGCTTGCTGTAACCGCAGACGTCAGCGCATAGAATTGTCGTCAGTTTTCGGTCAACAGTGACAGACATATGCGTCCCCTAAAGTCGCACTCTAATGATCAGAAACAGATAGAAATCTGTCTTCAAGACCTGTTGAAAATGCCAGCCCTTGCCCGGTTAGCATAATTTCGTCAGACCAGTTATCCCTAATCATACCTTTCCTTGCGAGAGCGATCCACACGGACGGGTTGGTAAGACCACTGGCATCTTTTGAAGATACCACAAAATCCCCGACATGCATGTGATTTCCATGGGCGTGTGGCAGGCGGGTAATGCGAATGTCCTGGCTTCCCTCAACGGGGGAGGAGCTGTCTGGATCTTTAGCCAGAATCTGCAAAAGAACGAGTGTTTTGCTTTGCAGTGGATTCAGTTTTACCGGTTTAGTTTTCTGAGGCATCTCGACCTTACTTTTAGCGCGTGTTTTTAATCTAGGGCGATGGGGATGTTAGGACAGAAAATTGGCGATAGCCTTTCCAATCTCGTCGGGGCTGTCTTCCTGGATAAAGTGAATGCCTTTAACCGTTACTTCGGTCTGGTTCGGCCAACGGCGGCAGAAATCGCGAGACTTCCCAACAAGAATGGATCCTGGTTCTGCATTGATAAAGAGCTTGGGAATATCGTTTTCCGACATCCAGTCGGCGTAACTTCGGACACTTTCCGTCACATCCTCGGGTTGCCCTTCAATGGGAATCTGTCTCGGCCAGGTAAGGGTAGGGCGCCTATCCTCACCAGACCGGCGGAATGGGCGGATATATTCCCGCATTTCTTCGTCCTCCAGGTCCCGGATAATTGAAGAGGGTAGAACCCGCTCGACAAAGACATTCTTTTCGAGCACGACTTCTTCACCGGCTTCACTTCTGAATGTCTGGAAGATATTGCGGGCATTTTCCGGCCAGTCGCTCCAGCTTTCAATGGGCTGAACGATACCTTCCATATAAGCGATGGCTTTGATGGCGTCCCGGTTGTTATTCGCCCAGTCAAAGCCGAGGGCGGATCCCCAGTCGTGGAGAATGAGCGTCACGTTGGAAGTGACCTCAAGATAGGCAAGGAGTTCTTTCAGGAAGGCTTTGTGGTCTGCGAAGGTGTAGCTGCCAGGGCCACTTTCCGCCAGTTTTTCAGAATCGCCCATACCGATGAGATCAGGGGCAATCAGGCGACCTTTTCCTTCCAGATGCGGCATGACGTTGCGCCACAGGAATGAACTGGTCGGATTACCGTGAAGGAAGACAATCGGATCGCCTTCCCCTTCTTCCACATAAGCCATTTTCAGGCCACGAATGGTTGCAAATTCCTTCTTGTATTTCATGGTTGTCGTCATGAAACCCTGCCTCGTCCCCAGCTTCATTTCCATGTGCAGCGGAAAGTATAACGGCGCTGGCCTTTGGATGCAAAGCTTCAGGGGGAATTTAGTATCCCCGTCACGTCTTGGCCTAAAACCGATCCTGTCCAGGCAACAAAAAAGGCGCGAAGAAAAGATCGTCACGCCTTCCATATATATTCAAAACTGTATCTATCAGTTTGGTTTGGCAGGCTTATTTTGATGATAAGTTTCGATCATCTGCAATATATCATCAACGGTAAGATTATCTCTCTTGAGGACGGCCAGAAAAACAGGATCGGATAGAATATCGTCAATTTTCGGTTCAAATAACGCTTGAACATCGCTTTTCATAACGCGGCTCCCTTGCCAGCTAAAATCGATGCCCCCCAGATAGAGAGATATTGCGACGGAATTATGAAGATACTGTTTAGTTTTAAAGTTAATGCAGGAAATATTCTCACAAGACGGGTGTTTTTATGTTTCCGGATCCTCAGAATCCAGTTTCTTCCCATCCAGCTTTGTGTCGGATTTTTCTCGCGTCTTTTTGTCTAGTTTCTTTGTATCTCCGGAACGCCCATATTTAACCCGGTTGGAACGAGCGTCTCTCTCGGCCTTGTCTTTGGCTTTCTTCTTTCTGAATTTGTTCAGGTTGACAACATCACCCATAACCGGAAATCCTCTTGAAAAGAGTGCAAAGGAAAGGCTGTTTACATTAGCCAGATTAGATGGTTGGCCGGAAAATTCAAGAGATGGTTATTGCGTGTCGTTCTGGTGGGAGATCTGAACGAGAAGACGTTCGAGAACATATAGCCTTATTGCGCTGGAAAGATTACCGTTTCTCGTTTCATCAATGCGGGTAATCAACGCATTGATGCTGATATTTTCTTCTTCGGCGTATCTGCAGAACAGGTCCCAGAACGGTTTTTCAAGGGATACGGATGTGCGGTGTCCCGATATGCTGACGGAATGTTTGACAATATCGTCAGACATATCGGGGCGGCCACTCACTTATTTCTTCCGGGCAAAGAAATCATTGCCTTTGTCATCCATGACAATGAAAGCCGGGAAGTCTTCAATTTCAATACGCCAGATGGCTTCCATGCCCAGTTCTTCAAACTCCTGCACCTCAACTTTTTTGATATTGTTGAGGGCCAGAATCGCTGCTGGTCCGCCGATTGAGCCCAGATAGAAGCCGCCATGCTTGTGGCAGGCGTCGACAACCGCTTTACTGCGGTTACCCTTGGCCAGCATGATCATACTGCCGCCATGTCCCATAAACTGGTCTACATAACCGTCCATGCGACCTGCTGTTGTCGGGCCGAAGGAGCCTGACGCATAACCTTCCGGCGTCTTGGCAGGTCCGGCATAGTAGATGATATGATCCTTGAAATACTGAGGCAGGTCTTCACCGGCTTCCAGTTTTTCCCGGAGTTTGCGGTGAGCTAGATCCCGGGCAACGATAATGGTGCCGGTCAGGCTAAGGCGGGTCCGGATCGGGTATTGAGACAATGTTGTCAGAATATCCTTCATGGGCTGATTGAGGTCGATTTTGACCACATTATCATCGAGCTGGGTTTCAGAGATTTCCGGCAGGTATTTGGCCGGATCTGTTTCAAGTTGCTCCAGGAAAACCCCATCTTTGGTAATTTTACCTTTAATCTGACGGTCTGCGGAGCAGGAAACGCCGATACCAATCGGAACGCTGGCCCCATGCCTTGGCATCCGGATAACCCGAACATCGTGGCAGAAATACTTGCCGCCGAACTGAGCACCAATGCCCAGGGATTGACTCAGTTTATGGATGGCATCCTCCATTTCCACATCCCGATAGGCGCGGCCCAGCTCATTCCCGCTGGTCGGGAGTTCATCGTAATATTTGGTGGAGGCCAACTTGACGGTTTTCATGGTGTCTTCGGCGGATGTGCCGCCAATGACAATGGCCAGATGGTAAGGCGGGCAGGCCGCTGTTCCCAGTTCCGCAATTTTTTCTTCCAGGAACGGTAGCAGCCGGTCCGGGGCGAGGACGCTTGGTACCGCCTGATGCAGGAAGGATTTATTGGCAGAGCCGCCTCCCTTAATCACGAACAGGAATTCATAGGCATTGCTGCTTGTTGCATAAAGATCAATCTGGGCCGGTAGATTGGTTCCCGTATTCTTCTCATCGAACATGCTGATCGGCGCCAGTTGGGAATATCTGAGGTTGGTTTCCGTATAGGTCTTGAAGACACCTCTGGAAAGTTGCTCCTTGTCGTTCCCGTCCGTCCAGACATACTGACCCTTTTTGCCCATGATGACGGCGGTGCCGGTGTCCTGGCAGCTGGGCAGAACCATGCCGGCGGCAATATTGGCGTTTTTCAAAAGCTCTGTTGCGACAAAGCGATCATTATTCGATGCTTCGTCATCTTCCAGGATATTGGCAAGCTGTTGCAGATGAGCAGGCCTGAGGAGATGGGAAGCATCCCGCATGGCTTCCGCCGAAAGCAGCTCTAGAGCCTCGGGCTCGATTTTAAGGACTTCCTTGCCTTCGACAGTGATTGTAGAGACATGTTTATCGGTGATTTTGCGGTAAGGCGTGTTGTCCGACCCCAGTTCGAACATTTCCTGATACTGGAATTGTGGCATTTCTCTCTCGCTCAGACAGAATTGACTTGATGATGGTGTTCCGGGATCCGGAACATAAAAAATCGGGCAGCTTCTTTGGCTGCCCTGATTAAATTTTTTTGTGGATGCTATTTTTTTCGGAATGCATCCAGTGTAATGACTTCTCCGGCTTTTTGTTCGTCCGGTTCAGATTCTGACAGTGTATCAGAGGGCAGTTTTTCAACGTCGTCCGAAATGTCAGTAATGTCAGCAGGCGCTCCTTCATCTTCTCCTGACAGATTGAACTGCAGGCCAAATTGTACGGAAGGGTCTGCAAAAGCGGTTACCGATTCAAACGGAATAACCAGTGTTTCTTTTTGATGATTGAAGCTGAGTTCCAGGCTGAACTGATCCTGCTCCACCTGTAAATTCCAGAACTGATGCTGCAGGACAATTGTCATTTCATCACGGTACCGCTCCAGTAAATGAGACGGCAGGACAACGCCCGGATCCGTCGTGCGGAAAGTAATGTAGAAATGCTGCTGTCCAACCAGGCCGTCTTTCGCGGCTCGTCTTAAGGATTCTCTGACGACTTCCATCAGAGCCTGTTCGACCAGTTGGTTATAGTTTATTTCACCGTCCATCACGCTAATCTTACTCCAGCTCAGCCGATCATTCTGTTTAGGGCGCACTCTGGAAGATAAACTCCCAAGTGGAGGGGCTTCTGTTGCCAGGTGCCCCTCCGAACCCCGTGTAGCGGCAATTAAGCGGCTACGGCAAATGCTTCGTCATTATCGTTAGCATTTGTAAGTTTGACCCCGGTAACGGTGGTGTCACGCCGAGCGAAAATTACATCTTTACTGCGCGCGTCGAACCTATTTCGCCCCCATCATAAAGGCAGGGGAGATGAAGAAGAAACATACCTGCCTTTATGGTGGAGGCGCCGGGTACCGCCCCCGGGTCCGCAACGTTTATTCCATGCAACGTTTATCGCCATAGTTGGTTACCCAACAGTCGTAATATAGATACTTGGGCGGCAGAATGAAAGAGGGCAGTTTGCGGTTGCAGCATTTAGCTGCGAAGGCGATCCAGAATGAAGAAAGTATGGTCAAACTGATTTTTCTCGGACGCTTCATGAAATTCAGAAAAAACGGTTTTCCATTCGTGGCGGGCGAGGGGGTTAAAAAAAGTATCGCCCGCCAGCTCGGTATGAACTCTGGTCAGGTAATACCGATCCATATCAGAACCAAACAGTGCATATATTTCACCGCCGCCGACAATCATGATCTCATTGATCTGGTTATTCTCGGCGTCCTCTTTTGCAAGCGTTAGAGCCTCCTGCGGGCTATGGGCTATAAGAACGCCTTCCATGGAAAAAGTTTCATCCCGGGTCAGGACAATGCTGGTCCTGCCCGGTAGGACACCCGGCAGGGATTCAAGGGTTTTACGTCCCATGATCATTGGTTTGCCAAGCGTGTTTTTCTTGAACCATTTGAGGTCGTTGGAAAGCCGCCAGGGAAGATCGTTTTCCGATCCAATAACGTTATTTTCAGAAACAGCCAGAACAGCAGAGATTTTCATTATTTTCTCCCGGGGCTTGACCCTGGTTTTTAAACGGCAATCGGGGCCGGAATATTGGCATCCGCTTCATAATTCTCGATGACAAAATCCTCAAACCGGAAGTCAAAGATGTTTTTAACATCCGGATTGATCCGAACAGTCGGAAGCGGACCGGGTTTTCTGGTCAGTTGCAGATCAGCCTGTTCCACATGATTGGCATAGAGATGGGTATCCCCGAAACTGTGAACAAACTCACCGACATCAAGGTCGCATGCCTGAGCCAACATATGGGTCAGCAGGGCGTAAGACGCGATATTAAAGGGAACGCCCAGAAACACATCCGCGCTGCGCTGGTATAGCTGGCAGGACAGTTTGCCGTTTGCCACATAGAACTGGAACAGGCAGTGGCAGGGCGGCAGAGCCATATTCTCAACGTCGGCGGGGTTCCAGGCAGTAACGATATGGCGGCGGGAGTCCGGATTGTTTTTGATTTGATCCACCAGCTTGGAGATCTGGTCAATCTGCCCGCCGTCGGGCGTTGGCCAGGACCGCCACTGATAGCCGTAAACCGGACCAAGGTTCCCGTTTTCATCGGCCCATTCATCCCAGATCCGAACACCGTTCTCCTTCAGATACCCAATATTGGTATCGCCGGCAAGGAACCAGAGAAGTTCATGGATGATAGATTTCAGGTGGAGTTTTTTGGTTGTCAGAAGCGGAAAACCCTTACCCAGATCAAACCGCATTTGATGTCCGAAGATACTATACGTCCCGACCCCTGTGCGATCGGACTTATACACTCCGGTTTCCCGAACGGTTTTGAGAAGATCAAGATACTGCTGCATGGTTTTGACGCCTGGACTATTGTTTTCCAGAAAATAGAATACTTGCGAGTTTGGGGACAACATTTAATATCGGCCCCGGTTAAGAAAAAGAGAGGCAGAACCGGTTTCATGACATCTCCGCCCAACGTCCAACCGGCTCCTTCCCGCCTTTCCGCCGCTCTTCAGACAATTCCCAAAAATGCTGAACGCCTTATCCTGGTTGGTCAATCCCCGTTTCTGGAGACGCTCGGGAAACTCTATGCAGGCTATAACCCAGGATGTAAGCAAAACCGGTTTGATCGTCTGGCTGCTGATCTGCCTGAACTGGGGGACGATGGTGTTCTTTTCTTGTCCGGGATTCGCACGGATCATCCGGAGTTTAAGAACCTTTTGAACAGCATCCGCCAGGCAAACCGGTCTGGCAGCTTGGTGATTGAGTGTTTGAACCCTTTCTATTTTCGGCACCTTAAGTACAGACCCTATGATCCGGATGCTTTAGAAAGTGGATTTCGTACGTTTCTCAGACGGAATGACAGCCTGATATCAGAAACAGGATGGCATAAAGACCGGCAATTAAGGTCAGGGCAGCAGGGAGATGCCTTAGCCCGGTGGTTAAAAGAAGAGGGTGAGGTTTTTTCTGAGGCCGCCTTAAAGATCCTCGACTCCCCCCTTATTGCGTATCGCCTGACCTGCCAACGGGCTCGCAGGATTTCCTTTCAGGCACAGGTTCTTAAACCGGTGGGCGGCGTGAATGACGTTCGTATCCTGGAGCCGCTGTCAGCTTTGTCCAGCCTGCCCGGCATAAATGCCCAGGTAAGTCGCCAGGAAAGTCTATTGCCTGCAAAGGTCGGCCTTGAAAGGATCATGATCCTACACCGCCCCATCCTGACATTTGCCGGTTCTCTGGCCGGTTTGCAGAAAATGAGGGAGGCAGGATATCTGATTGTCACAGAGTTTGATGACCATCCATCTCCCTGGCCTGCCATTGAGGAAAACCGTTACCTGACATTTGCCGGCGTGCATGCCGTTCAGACAACAACACCAGTCCTTGCAGATTATCTTAAGGGCCACAATCCGGAAGTCGGGGTTTTCCCAAATCAGTTGAATAAACTGCCGGATATCAATTCAAGAAAGCCGGCCGCGCCGGTTACTATCTTCTTTGGGGCGTTGAATCGACAACAGGATTGGCAACCGATTATTAAAGATCTTAATCAGGCTCTGAAAAGTATTCGGAAGCCCTACCGGTTTGACGTTGTTTTTGATCATGATTTTTACGAGGCGCTGGAGACGGACCAAAAGAGCTTTACGCCGCAATGTCCCTATGCGGTTTATAAATCGAGACTGCAGTCAGCAGATATCGCCTTGATGCCGCTTCTGGATACGGAATTTAATCGGATGAAGTCCGATCTTAAATTTGTTGAGGCTGCGGGATTTGGGGCCGTCCCGGTCGCCAGTCCTGTTGTCTATCAAGGATGCGATCCCGAAGGCGAGTTTTCAATGATGTGCCCTGCACCGGCTGATTTCGGCAAGGCTGTTGCTCATCTTGTCAGTCATCCTGAAGACCTCAAAGCCCGGCAACACAAGGCGCGAGCCTATGTGAAAGAAAAGAGACTGCTCAGTCAACATCTGAGCAGCCGGATGGATTGGTATCATTCTCTGCTGGACCGGAAGGACGAACTCGACAGGGCGCTTGATGAGCGTCTAAAGGCTCTTCTCTAAACGCTAAAAACCGGGTTCAGCTTTCCACTTTTTCTTCCAGAAAATGACGACCTTCCGCATCTTCGATCTCCAGAACCCACAGATCCGGGTCGACGTTCACCTGTTTTTCAACATACCGATCCGCCGTTTCCTCATCGACCCAGTCTGGGCCGGTTCCTTGCAGCCATTTTCGGGAACCGTCTTCGAAACTGGTTGTTGGTGTTAAAACCATACAAAGGTCATTTAACCGGTTTATTTTTATAAGAACGGATCCTGCTGTGTTATCACCGCGTCTGGTCACGAAAACAGGGACATTCATAAAGCCACATTTGCGGATATGGGCTTTAATCCAGATTTCTGCTTTTAACCGAGGTTCCATCAGGAAGAGAAGCCTTTATCTTCGAGCAGGATCTCGTCCCGGACTCTGAGAAGACGGTTGCGTCGCCTGAGATCATTTTTTGCCTCGCAAAATGCGGCCTCTTCTTCCAGTTTAAAAAGAGCAGAGGAGCCGTATTTCTCACGATAATACCGGGCGATGGAGAAGGTTGATGTCTGTACTGCTACCATGCTCTCACCCTTGTCTTTTCAGGTTGCGGACTTCCGCATGACGAAAGCAGTCAACCTGATGGTCATTGACCATACCGACAGCCTGCATAAAGGCATAAACGATGGTCGGCCCGACAAATTTAAAGCCGCGTTTTTTCAAGTCTTTGGAGATGGCCTGACTGAGAGGTGTCTGGGTAGGGATATCCGACATATTTACCCAACTGTTTTGAAGAGGCTCGCCATCCAGGTAGTTCCAGAGGAGATTGGAAAAACCATCTTCTTTTTCTTCGATATCCACAAATAACTGCGCACCGATAATCGTTCCTTCGATCTTTGCCCGGTTTCGGACAATACCGGTATCCTGCATCAGAGTGTCGATTTTTTCAGAGCCATAACCAGCGATAATCTCAGGCTGGAAACCATCAAAGGCTTTGATAAAATTATCGCGCTTTCGCAGGATTGTGATCCAGGACAGGCCTGCCTGAAATCCGTCAAGAATGAGCTTTTCAAAAAGCGCCCGGCTGTCCCAGACGGGCACGCCCCATTCCGTGTCATGATACGCCTGATAGAGTGCATCATCGCCGCACCATTGGCATCGTTCCTTGCCATCCTTGCCGACTTTAACGTCTCCGGTCATGCGTTTTCCTGTGTTTATGTTCTCTTTTTGTTCGAAAACACTAACCCGCTTTCAGGAGGAGTGCAAGGGCTGTATTCATAAGTATATGGCTTAGTCTTCAGCTTCGGGGAGGATGACATAATCCGGCTTGATGAGGATAAGGCCGGCAGGCTCCAGAGAGGAATGTCCGGACTGAAGTTTTTGCCATCCATCTAGGCGGGTGAGAGCGAGGCCGTGGGGGGCACTAAAGGCGGAAACAGTGGCAATTTCACGATCTTCCAACCGGATGGAATCTCCTGGTGACAGCGTTCCGTCATACGTAAAGCTGAACAGGCGTTTTTTGATTTTTGCCCGGTGCTTGGTACGGGCCGTCAGTTCCTGACCTACATAGCAGCCTTTTGAAAAGCTGACGCCGTTGAGTTCCTCAAAATTCATTTCCAGAAGAAAGTTTTTTTCCGGAACGATATCGCTGCCACCCTCCGGTATGCCGAGACTCAGGCGATGTTGTAGATAGCTGCTCTCATCGACAGTCTCGAAATTTTTAAAATCACCGTGCCAGTCGCTGTCTTTGCGGCCAATAATCCGAAAACCGAGATCTTCATGACGAGGATCCCGATACAGGATGCAGCCTTCCCGCTGTTCCGCCTGACCAATTGAGAGGTCGGCGGGCACCGTAGCGTCACCGAAAAAGGCATATAACTCCGATTGATCCGTTACATCCTCAATTGCCACATCCGCTCTTAACTTATAGAGAGTGAGGCGTTTGATAAGATCATCTTTGCGATCACTGGCGCAGTCCAGATAAACTGCATCTTTCCTCTCGGTAATGATGAAGTCATGGAGAAATTTTCCCTGCGGAGTCAAAAGAGCGGCATAGATAACCTGTTCGGATGACAACGGTGTCAGGTCATTCGAAACCAGATTCTGCAGGAAATCCTTTTTATCTGAACCGGTCAGTCGCAGGAGTGTTCGGCTGTCGAGTTTTGCTAACGGCATGTCGGCGGCTCACCTGTAGAATGAGGAAAAACGCGATTATCCTAACATCCTGTCCAGCCCACGCAAGCGGACAGTGTCTTGCTTGTGCGCAGATCACGCCGGATTTCGAGAATTTAGAGTTATGGGTATTATAAGTAATTGTTATTTAATGGATTTATGTAACTTTATGTAACTTATCTTTAAATTAAAATTACACTTAATTGGAGAGAAATAAAAACAATAAACTTGTTTCACGATTTATTAAGAAGGTCATCTGTACCGTCCGGCATGTACTCACATGAATCGTATATAAATCTGAAAAATAGGTTTGAAATGACTGTTTTTACTTCCAAGTTTTCTTTTTCTTCTTTTCTGGCCGGAACAGTGATCGCTGTGACAATGAGCGGGACGTCTCATGCGGCGGCAAACCTTACATTGTGCACAGAAGACAAGGATCAGTCCCCTTATGTAATCGGAGCCTCCGGTCTTGCCAGCAATCCGGGTATTGCTGTTGAGATTATCCAGAAGGCGGCTGAGCGGGTTGGCGCATCCACAAAAATCATTCGGGCTCCCTGGAAGCGGTGCCTGTCCATTCTGGAAAAAGGTGAAGTGGACGGCGTTTTTCTGGGATCCTATAAAAAAGAACGCGAAAAATTTGGTGCATTTCCGATGGCAGGTGGAAATGTGGACCCGTCAAGGCGTGTTTCCATGAGTTCCTATTCTCTGTATCGCCTGAAAGGCGGCTCTGCAAGCTGGGACGGTAAGGCCTTTAGTGGTATCGACGGTAAAGTCGGTGCACCGCTTGGATATTCTATCGTAAAGGATCTTGAAAAGAAGGGCCTTAAAATGGAAGAATCCAAAGGAACAGAGACCGATTTCAAGAAGCTGAGTTCCAAACGGATTGTTGCCGCTGCGGCGTTGACCAATGTTGGTGATGCACTGATCGAAAGTGGTGCATTTCCGAATATCGAAAAAGTCGAAACACCGTTGGTGAGCAAGCCATATTATCTACTGCTCAGCAAACAGCTGATGAAAGCTGAGAAAGATATGGCCGAGAAATTCTGGAACGAAATTGCCAGTATCCGTGACGCCGATGGCAAGGCTCTTGCCAAAAAATATAATTAAGACCGAATAAGGTTGAAATCAGGCTCCCCGTCTTCACAAGACGGGGAGTTTTTTGTGCTTTCTATCGGCCTTTGGCGACGAAATGAGGATTGTCATGCCCATCCTTGCCGTAGCCAAGTGGTGTACCGTCCAATGTTTCAACAGAGCCGCCAGCCGCTTCTAGAATGGCCTGGCCTGCGCCTATATCCCACTCCATGGTTCGGCCAAGGCGAGGATACAGATCCGCTTTTCCTTCTGCCAACAGGCAGAGTTTTAAGGAAGAACCGGCAGAAATCAGGTCGGCTACTTTAAAGTTGGCAATATAATCATCTGTTTCCGGCGTCCGGTGGGATCGGCTGGCAACGACTGTCAATCCGTCATCTGGTGCTTCCCGCGTTGCTATTTTCCGGGGCTCCGCCTGTTTCTCCACCAGCCAGGCCTCTCCTGGTCCGAAAGCGTAATAAGTCTGATCTTTCGCAGGCACATGAATGACCCCCATGGTGGGCTTGCCCTGTTCAATCAGGGCAATATTGACGGTGAACTCTCCTCTTTTATGGATAAATTCCTTGGTTCCGTCGAGCGGATCGACCAGCCAGAAAGTTCCGCCGGACAGATCCGGAACGTCTCCGGCGGCAACACTTTCTTCGGCAAGAACAGGAATATCGGGGGTCGCAGCAGCAAGGCCCGTCAGAATAATTTTCTCAGCGGCCACATCGGCTTCCGTTACCGGTGACTCATCGTCCTTGGTTGAGACATCAAAATCTCGGTTATAAATGGTCAGGATGGCTTCTCCTGCCTGGACGGCAATTGTGGTAATTGTCCGGCAGAGATTTTGGCGATCACTCAACATTGGGCTTCCTGTCGTGATAAGCATTACGGTAAGATGTACAATAGAGCATGTTTTGCTTAATAGGAATCATTTGATGGAGCCAAATCAGTTCATAT
>DIYE01000140.1 GCA_002428885.1 Alphaproteobacteria bacterium UBA6062 | reverse complement strand
CCCGCCGAAAAAGGCGAAAATCAGCACAAGACCAAGACCGGAATTCTGGATACCTGTCTCAATGGTGATAGCCCGGCGATTATAGGGACTGAGCCCGGCCAGGGTTGCGGCCATCCACCCGCCGCCCAGGGCCAGTGCATTGTGGAGAATGACCAGACCGGCGACAACGCCTGCAAATTGCAGGAAGAAATCCCAGTTGGCGAGCAGAGCCAGAAGGATAAAGGCGATAAAGATACCCATGGCCAGTCTTTGCAGGGGGCGCCTTAGCTTTTGCGTTATCTCAGGCTTTCTCATATTCAGCTGTATCCCGAGGATCAGGGGCAGGACCAGCATCAACCCTACCAGGATGGCAATCTGCACCGGATCAATGCTGATTTTCTGAAGAATCTCCCGGGTCGGGCCGTAAAGCCCGCCCCAAAGAGCAATATTGACAGGGGTAAGCAGGATGGCCCCGATCGTCGCTATCGCTGTCATGGAAACCGACAAGGCCGCATTGCCGCCCGCCCGATGGGTGATGAAATTGGAGATATTGCCGCCGGGACAGGCTGCCACCAGGATAAGCCCAAGGGCAATAGAGGGGCGCGGCTCGGTCACCAGGACAAGCAGATACGTCAGGAAAGGCAGTATTAGAAACTGGGATATCAGTCCGACCAGCAAGGGTTTTGGTGCCTTGCCCAGCCTTTTGAAATCATCGGGCTTCAAATCAATGGCGATGGAAAACATTACAATCGCCAGGATGGCATTTAAAAGGGTCAGGGATTCCGGGCTGAAATTGAGGGTGATCTCGTCAATGCCGATCATACCGCCCCCTCTTTCAGTCTGCGGATCCAGTCGGTCACGGCCTTTCGATAGGTTGCCTTATCCACATAATAGGCCATGCGAGCCAGTTTGAGATACTGCATGCCCCCGGTGGCCCGTTCGAACCCGTTCGCTTTTTCGGCCTGCAGGGTTTTGGCCGCGGCACTACCCTGTTCAAGCCCTGCGATATAGCGGGCGATCATCTCCGCCTGTTCATGCCGCCCCTGCCAGCCAAGGCCGGAGGCTTCAACCATACCCAGCAGAAAAAGATCATCCCTCTCCGGGTGCAACGCATTCAGATAAAGATGGGGCGCATCCCCCTGCCAGTTCAAATGGGATGGATCTATAAAAGGATAATGCAGCTTATAGCCGGTGGCGGCGAGGATCATGTCATAATCTTCCTGGCTGCCATCGGTGAAATGCACGGTTTTTCCGTCCAGATGATTGATATCCTTGCGGATCCGGATATCCCCGTGTCCGGCATGATAGAGAACCAGAGAATTCACCACCGGGTGGCTTTCATAAAGCTGGTAATCCGGTTTCGGAAAGCCGTATTTCTGTGGATCCCCGACAAACCATTTCAGGATCATCCCGTCTATGCGCCGCTTCAGCCACATGGGAAGCTTGATCAATCCGCCCATGGTATCGGCCGGCTTTCCGAACACATATTTGGGCACGAAATAATAGCCGCGCCGCATGGAAAGATCACATTTAGCGCCATGATGAATGGCATCCACCGCAATATCGCAGCCGGAATTCCCGGCCCCGACAATCAGGATTTTCTTGCCCGTCAGCTGGCTCGGATAGCGATACCCGGAGGAATGCAGGATTTCCCCGTCGAAGTTCCCTTTAAACTCCGGAAGGTTGGGCTCAGACAGGGTCCCGTTGGCAATCATTACACCTTTAAAGACCGCGCTCTGCTCTCCTTCACCGTTTTTCCAGGTGACTTTCCAGCCGTCCCCCGTTTCCCCGAGGGGCTCGGTTTTCAGGACCTCTGTGTTAAACAGATAATCCTCCCGCAGCCCGAAATGATCGGCAAAACCCTGAAAATAGGCTTTCAGATCCCGGTGAGACGGATATTCGGCGATATCCTCCTGCATGGGGAAATCCGTAAATTCCGTCATGCGTTTTGAAGAAATCAGATGGGCTGTTTCATACATGGTGGATTTGGGCCCTTCGATATCCCACAGCCCCCCGACATCGGCATGCAACTCAAAGCCCTGATAAGGAATGCCCAGCTCCTTCAGAATTTTCGCCATGGCAAGCCCCATTGGGCCTGCCCCGATAAGGGCATATCTGTTATGTGTATCTTCCATTGTTCCTCCCCACAACTATTAGATTGAACAATTGTACAAAATAAGGCAATAAGTTTTTTCTAAAGGAGATTTTTGTTGAATACAGCGCGTAAAAGAGCCCCCTCTGCCCGGTCTCTGGAAACCAAGGCCAGGATCCTGGATGCCGCAGAACTGGTTTTTGCCGAGCGCGGCTTTGAAGGCGCGGCCCTTCGCGATATCGCGAAACTGGCGGCGGTACCGGTAGGGCTGGTCCATCATCATGGGAACAGCAAGGAGGACCTCTTTTGTCAGACGGTGCGCAGGCGCGCCGCTGAAATGGCGGATATACGGATAAAAAGCCTGGAAGCCTTGAAAGAAACGGGGGATCTCAGCCTCTATGCAATACTGGAGTGTTTTATACGGGCCTATATCATTCTGGCGGAGACAGGCGGCGATCACTGGCGAGCCTATGGCCGACTGGTTGCCCATGTATCGTCGGATCCACGCTGGGAAAAACTGACCAAGGAATGTTTCGATCCGACGGCCAGCCGGTATCTCGATGAAATCCTGAAACTTTATCCGAACGCAAAACGACCCGCCGCGGCGGCCGGCCAGGTTTATTCAGTGTCCGCCATGCTGGCCCATCTCAATTCAGGCTGGCGGATCGATGCGCTGGGCAACGGTCATACCGAGACGGAACTGGAGCGCCTCGTCACCTTCTGTACCGCCGGGTTCGAAGCGATCCTCAGCCAGGAATAGTCCATCGAAACCTCATCAATCGCGGCCATCAACGGTACCGTCAAAGCGACCGTGACGTCCTGCACCATCGGCAAAGCGCCCCGCACCGGAAATGGCTTCCTCGAAAACGATGGGATAGCCTCCCGCCCCTTCCTGCA
>DIYE01000102.1 GCA_002428885.1 Alphaproteobacteria bacterium UBA6062 | reverse complement strand
TCATCAGGCCAATAAGCGGATCATCGACGGCACGGGCTGCAAGCTTAAAATGCCGCCTGAAAAAGTTGTCGTCACGGTTGACCGGCATGGCAATACGTCCGCCGCATCCGTTCCTCTGGCGCTGGATGAGGCCGTTCGGGATGGCCGGATCAAGCGCGGGGATGTTCTTTTGCTGGAAGCGGTGGGCGGCGGGTTCACGTGGGGATCGGCTCTGGTCCGCTGGTAAAGTCGGCGCGAATCTTCTGATCAGATTCGGTATACGTGTTCCGAATCGCGCTATCTGTTTCTTTTTACAACAAAAAGCTTCCGCTAATTTAACAGTGAATCGCTGATTTATTCACCTTTCCATTGTTTTTTGCCGGTTAGCGGTTGACGCTCTATTCTGCTGTGCTAATCCTGTATCAACGGGCGCGAGGTGGGAAATATGAGCAAAAATACACTGACCAGAGCACATTTGGCCGAGGCACTGTACCAGCAGGTAGGACTTTCCAGGAATGAGTCTGCCGATCATGTCGAAGCAGTTTTGGGAGAAATTGCAGATCGTCTGGTCGCAGGGGAGACAGTTAAGATCTCATCCTTTGGAAGTCTTCAGGTTCGTCAGAAAAACGGACGTGTCGGCCGTAATCCGAAAACGGGTGAAGAAGTTCCGATTGATCCGAGACGGGTCCTGGTATTCCGGGCATCGCATGTGCTGAAAAACAAGATCAATAGCACATCCCGGTAACAAGGAAGTATTGGGCCGGTAACAGGGAAGTATCGGGGCAGAATGTCGGACATACAGAATTCACTGACAAAAAAACCACAGAAATCTCCGGATGCCTTTCGCACGATTAGCGAAGTTGCCGAAGAACTGGATGTTCCGCAGCATGTACTGCGTTTCTGGGAGACGAAATTCCCCGTTGTCAAACCTCTGAAAAGAGGTGGCGGTCGGCGATATTACCGACCGGCAGACGTGGAACTGATCCGCGGCATTCGGGATCTCCTCTATACGCACGGCTTTACGATCAAGGGGGCTCAGAAGCTCCTGAAAGAGCAGGGCGGAAAGATCGAAAATATCGAGGCGCTGGCACCGGGCGGTGCAAAGAAGCCGACGGTCAGCCTGACCTTGTCGGAACCTGTTGCTCCGCCTTCCTTAACCGGAAAACCGGTTTCCGAAAAGACGGATGATCTTTATAGAAACAAGCTGCAGTCAGTGCTGGATGAATTGAAGGAATTGCGTTCCCTCTTGGCCGATTAAGCGGTACAGAATTATTTTTTGTGCGAGACCCGGTTGGCATTGCATTGACCTTCTAGGAAAGCTATAGTGCGCGCCGCTTCCCCCTGTTTTAACGGGCAGTAGCGCAGCCTGGTAGCGCACTTTACTGGGGGTGAAGGGGTCGTCGGTTCAAATCCGGCCTGCCCGACCAATTGAAAGGCTCTGAAGCATGGCTTCAGAGCCTTTTTCGTGAGGTCTCTTAACCAAAAGAATTGCAAATTATTCCAGCGGAGGTATGTTCGGCGCCATGATGACGCTGTCTTCCTCTTCTTATGCTGAGCCTCGGGAAAAAGATGAGCATGCCCGGTTGATTGCCGGGTGGTTGCTGGTGGTTGCTTTGCTGGTTTTTTCCATGGTGATCCTGGGAGGCGTGACACGCTTGACCAATTCAGGCCTTTCCATGGTTGAGTGGAAGCCGGTGACCGGTTGGTTGCCACCGTTGTCGGAGACAGCCTGGGAAGCGGAGTTTGAGAAATACAAGGCCTTTCCTGAATATCAGAAGGTCAATCAGGGAATGAGTCTCGGGGAATTCAAGAGTATTTTTGCTTTTGAATATGGGCATCGGCTGTTTGGCAGAATTATCGGCCTGGCTTTTTTTGTTCCTTTTGTCCTGTTTCTGATTCTCGGTAAAATCCGGCTGACATTGGTCCCAAGACTGCTGGGCCTTTTTGTTCTGGGTGGCGCGCAGGGCGTTATGGGTTGGGTGATGGTTAAAAGCGGGCTGGTGGATCATCCCGATGTCAGTCATTATCGTCTGACGGCTCATCTTGGGCTGGCCTGCCTGATCTTCTGCGCATTGATCTGGACGGCACTGGATTTACTGCATCCCAAAAGCGGGACACAGGGACGTCCTGCAAACGTTCTTAAATGGGCCCGGATTGTCCTGGGCCTCGTGTTTCTGCAAATCCTGATCGGAGGCTTTGTTGCAGGCCTGAATGCCGGATTTATTTATAATGAATGGCCGATGATGGGGGAGGGGTTCCTCCCTGAAGAGCTGTTTGATCTGACGCCTCTTTATATGAATTTCCTTGAGAATATAGCCACAATCCAGTTTACCCACCGGATGGTCGCTTATCTTGTTCTTCTGGCGGTTGCCGCTCTTTATCTGAAAGGACGTATACCGGGGATCGGGGACCGGGCCCGCTCCGGGATTGTACTTCTGACATTAGCTGTGCTCGGGCAGATCGGTCTTGGTATCTGGACCCTGCTGGCGGTCGTCCCTGTCAGTCTTGGTGCCCTGCACCAGGCAGGAGGACTTATCGTTTTGGGGCTGTCTGTTTATGTCGTTCATGAACTGACGGCCAGGCGGGCATAGGAAAGCCGAAATAGGACCGACTTTCCCATTTGTTGCAACTGGGTTAGTCCAGATCCAGTTCGACCTTCAGGCCGAGAGCAAAAATCTCTCTGAGCCGAACATTCTCAACAAGTGACGCGACACCAACAACACTATTGTCGATGCGGTAGTTCGCTGATTGCGGTGTCAGGAAAGGCCATGAACTGTCAAAAACATGTCCTTTGACCTGGCTCACCAGATTACCGCTATTGGGCGTGATAACGGAAAAAGGGGCGGTAATATTATCGATTTTTCCGCTTTTGCTAAGAATGAGGGCATTGTTGGAATGGCTTAAGTCAATTTTGAGCTTGTCACCTGCGGATGCATGAGCGGCAAACAGGGCAGCGGCTCCCACGATGAAGCTTGCAAGAAATTTACGCATAAGAATACTCCTGTTTAAATGATAAAATGAGTCAACCAGCCTGTTGATCCGGCATCTGACGGATCAGGTGTTTCTTATCCCGGGCTTTAGCTGACTGTTCCTCCCTGTCTTCAACGCCTTCGATATGGTCGATAATCGGCTGGCACGCCGTTTTTAGATGAGGATGTTGCCTGGACAGCATTTTATAGAGGCTGTATTGCAGCATGGATCTGAGGGAAAGCTGAAGCGGTTCCCGGTTCCCGCCATTGATGTCAAAATCGACCAGCGTCGTTCCAAAGAAACGGCCAATGCCGAAGCCTGCTTCTTCTGCAAAGATCTGCTTGGATATATTGATGGCACTGATCACTTCGGTGGTTCGGGCATCTGTTAAATGAAGATCAAGGCCAACAATGGCTCTATGCTGCCTGTATCGGGGACCTATCCCGGCGATTGTAACTTCCGCAGCGGCTCCGGGCAGGAAATCCAAGGTGTTGATCGAACCCGTGATATAGTAATCCATCGGTTTGAAAGCCTTGGCCTGACGGAGGCCCCACTGGATTTCCATAAGGACGGGCCGCGGGTCGCGCCGATTGACTGTCGTTTCCGCCCCGGCATGCAGTAATGTTGTCTGCATCATGTCCCCGGCTCCCTGGCTTAGAAAGCGGCCGGTTCCATCAGTTTCTACCGCGACTTTACCAGTCTGGTCGAGGATTTCACCCACCGCCCAACTGCCGCGCATGACATTCTGTTCCGCAACGCAGCGGATCAGGGTGTCGTAAGGGGTCGAAATCGTTGTAACGGGGGGACCGTTTTCGAGGCTGATATTCTTATCAGCTGCTGTTACACACCCTCCGAGGCCCAGTAAAAGAGGGAAAATCAGGTAAGACTTTTTCATCGTTCCCCTCCTGTGATGCAGGATGCAGATTTGACTTTGGTATTATTGCTGCCGGAACCTGTCAGGTGATTCTGGCTGATCACGTTGCCGCAGTTGATGGTTTTGACAGATCCGATCTTACTATCTGTGATGGAGATCAGATTGCCGACCGTCGTTGATGAGATATAATAGCTATAGGTATTAAAGCCGTCGTAGAAGCCACCTCTGGCCTTGGCTATTTTATCTGCCTGTTCGAGGGTGACCAGCTTTGCGTATGGCGACTTCCAGCCGGCGGAACTATTCCAGCCTTCCCCGGCACTGACAGATTCAGCGAAGCCTTGTCCGGATATGGGGAAAAGAAATGATATGAATGCTAATAATAGATAAAGTCGTTTCATAATGAATACCTGCTTGATTTATTAGTCCGATCTGGCAATAAAATTTTGCGAATTCAACAATGTGTTAAAATAAAAGAATATGATTGTATTGGAGAGTTTATGATAAACAGGCTTGATCATCTCGTTTTGACAGTAAAAAACCTTGAGAAAACCAAATCCTTTTATTGTGATATTCTTGGAATGACATATTCGGAGTTTGGTGAGGGACGACAGGCCCTGCATTTTGGGGCGTCAAAAATTAATCTTCACGTGGCCGGACGGGAGCTGGAACCTAAGGCTCATTTGGCAAAACCCGGAACGGCAGATCTGTGTTTTATCCTGGAAGGGGTGCTTCCGGATATGCAGCAGAGACTTGAAAAGGCCGGTATCGATCTGATTGACGGTCCGGTTTCCCGGACAGGGGCAACCGGACCCATTACATCTCTTTATGTGCGGGATCCTGACCTCAACCTGATTGAGTTGTCGGTTTATAGCTGAATATTCGGCCTAGCGAGGCACAGGTCCTTCATCGGTTTCCTCATCTTCTTCGTGACCGCCATAATCTGGTTCCGGCGGTTCAGGATCTTGAGGCTCTCCAAGAATATCATTGCCTGGAAATTCCACCTCATCGTCTTGACTGCATAAATGACCATGCCAGTTTTCTTGTGCGCTGCATCTTGAGGTGTCTTTCGGATGAGCAAGCGACAGATTGGCAAATAGCACGGCCAGGCCTAAGGAAAGAAGGATCAATCTCATTGGATACACACTTTCAATTTTGACGTTGAAAGCTGCCGGCCCGCCTCGTGGTAACGGATCAGGAAGGCAGCATCAACCAACCGGGTTGACGTGTGAAAAACCGAGGACAGAGAGAGATTGTGACGGATTGACTCATAAAGAATACAAGCGTCGGGACAAATGACTGCAACTGTATGAGAGATATAGATAAAAGCCGCCCGGTAACCGGGCGGCCTCACTCTAACAGAGTGTTTTTAAGAGGTGTCAGCTCTTGGCAAGGGCCTGTTCAAGATCTGCAATAATGTCCTCGGCATTTTCAATACCGACGGACAGGCGGACGACGTCTGGTCCCGCGCCGGCGGCTACCTGTTGCTCTTCAGTCAACTGACGGTGGGTCGTGGAAGCCGGGTGAATGATCAGGCTTCTGGTATCGCCAATATTGGCGAGATGAGAGAACAGATCCACATTCTCTACCATTTTGATCCCGGATTCATAACCGCCTTTGATACCGAAAGTCAGTACAGCGCCGCCCCAGCCATTCCGCATATATTTGCTGGCCAGGCCGTGGTAAGGATCATCTTCCAGTCCAGCGCAGGATACCCAGGAAACCTTGTCGTGGTTTTTCAGGTAAGTGGCCACCTTGATGGCATTTTCACTATGCTGCTTCATACGAAGCGGCAGGGTTTCCACGCCAGTAGCGATCATAAAGGCATTGAACGGAGACAGGGCAGGGCCCAGATCCCGAAGGCCAAGAGCCCGGCAAGCAATACCGAAAGCCAGTTCGCCGAACGTTTCATGGAATTTAAGACCATGATAAGACGGGTTGGGCTCGCTTAGAGTTTTGAATTTATCGCTGGCGCTCCAGTCAAACTTACCGGAATCGATAATCAGGCCGCCAATGGAATTACCGTGGCCGCCCAGGAATTTGGTCGCGGAGTGAACGACGATATCGGCCCCCCATTCGATCGGACGACACAGATATGGCGTTGCCATGGTGTTATCAACGATGAGCGGAATACCGGCTTCATGGGCAATATTGGCAATGGCTTCTATATCCGTTATAACGCCGCCCGGATTGGCCAGGCTTTCGATAAAGATGGCCTTGCATTTCGGTGTCAGGGCTTTCCTGAAATTTTCGGGGTCTGCCGGATCTACAAAGCTGGCATTCCAGTTAAACTTCTTGAAAGACTGACTAAACTGGGTGATGGAGCCACCATAGAGGCGGGTGGAGGCCAGGAACTCATCGCCCGGCTCCATCAGGGTATGAAAGACAATCATTTGCGCGGCATGACCGGATGCAACGGCAAGGCCGGTCGCACCGCCTTCCAGGGTTGCAACTCGTTCTTCCAGAACAGCATTCGTCGGGTTGCTCAGCCGGGTGTAGATATTGCCGAAAGCCTGCAGGTTGAAAAGCTCAGCAGCATGGTCAGCGTCATCAAAGACATATGAGGCCGTTTGGTAGATCGGGGTCGCCCGGGCACCTGTGGTTGGATCCGGAGCCGCTCCGGCATGGACGGAGAGAGTTTCAAATTTCGGGTCAGTCATTCTTTTTTCCTAGTAGTTTGCTTCGTTTTGACGAAATGACACGCGAGCGACCTCCCATATAGGCAATTTCACCTGAAAGGCGCCCGAACTCGATTTTCGGGCAGCGGTTCATGACGACCCGCATTCCCGCATCCTCAGCCGTTTTTGCGGCTTCCGGATGGGTGACACCTAATTGCATCCACAACACTTTTGCCTTGATGGCGATGGCATCATCCACAATGCCGGGGATCGCCTCGGCATTTCGGAAACAGTCCACCATGTCGATGGGTACATCAATGTCACCAAGTGAGGCATAGATCTTCTCTCCCAGCAGATCCGCCCCGGCTTTGCCGGGATTAACCGGCAAAATGCGATATCCTTTACGCTGCATATAGCGCATGACGAAATAAGAAGGTCGGACCGGATTGTCGCTCGCCCCCACGACGGCAATGGTCTTCACATCTTCCAGGATATCGCTGATATACTCGTCACTATATTGTTCGTGATCCACGTTATTTACCCTGCCATTTCGGATCACGTTTTTCAAAAAAGGCGGTTATGCCTTCCTGGGCATCATGGGTTTGCATATTGTCCGCCATGACTTCGGACGTATAGGCATAGGCATCGGCAAGAGGCAATGGCAATTGCCGGTAAAAAGCCGTTTTCCCTGTTTTCAGGGTCAGTGGAGATTTTGATGCGATCCTGGCAGCAAAAGCCTGCACCGTTTCATCCAGTGTATTCGCCGGGACAGCCTTGTTGATCAGCCCGATGCGCGCTGCATGCTCCGCATCGATAAATTCACCACTGAGCAGCATTTCCATGGCATGTTTGGGTGAGACATTCCGGCTAAGCGCCACCATCGGCGTGGAGCAAAACAGGCCCAGATTAACCCCTGGCGTTGCAAATTTTGAGGTCTCGCTGGCGAAGGCCAGATCACAACTTGCAACCAGCTGACATCCGGCAGCTGTTGCGGTGCCATCCACTTTGGCGATGACCGGTTTCGGCAGATGAGCGACCGTCTGCATCATCTCGCTGCACTGGTTGAAAAGCGTGAGCATCACTTCCTGGCGACTATCGCCCATTATTTCCTTCAGGTTATGGCCCGAAGAAAAAACCGGTCCGTCTGCTTCGATAATGACGACGTGAACATCTTCCCGTGTGCCGAGATCTGTCAGAGTGTTCTTGATATCAGCCATCATTTCGGACGACAGCGCATTTCGCGAAGCTGAATCATTCAGGCGCAGCGTGGCAATTTTATCCCTGATATCAAGGCGTAATCTTTCTTTGTTCACATCAGTGTTTTTAGGAGACGCTGACACGATATTCCTCCGGCGCATTATTGATTGTCCGCAGACTAGAGCATTTTTAGGCGGGATCAAAGGTTCCTCTTTCAACAGGGTATGCATTTTTCTCACACCCTTTGCCGGCATTCGTCCAATTCGAGCCGTCCGACGGTTTGAGGGGGCGGAGACTGTATGGGAGAGATAAATGCTACCAGATAGACTTAAGGCTCTACAGAATGTGGATTTTTCTGATCTGCTGACGGCTACTTATGAAAGAGCACCGCGTAATCAGGTTATCAAGTTTAACAATAGCTGGTTTCTCAAAGAAGAGTCAGTAACCGAATTGACGTATCTGGTCGCTTACCGCGCTATGATATTCAAATGTGTGCTTACAGCCTCAGGGCTATCTTTTGGAGGGACAAAACCGGCATATCCAGGAGACGTTGGCACCCCATGGGGACACGGGTGGCGAATAGGTCCTGCTGTTGCCGCTCCAAAGGAGGGGTTTGTACCCATCAGGCGTGAGCGTCGCTTTTTTGATGGGGTTGGCATTGCCCAGGTAACCTTGTCAAAAGCGGATATGGGCAAGCCTGGATACGGATTGAGGGTCCAATATGATCAGATTATAAAAAACTCCGATGGTTATGAAGATCCCCGATTGTTTCGCTACAAAGATAAGACCATGCTGCACGTCCACAGATACCATCCGGATTCAATGCGGGCCGCCCTGAGGGCTGAAGACTATGCGGACATAGGGCATAGTGAGGAGGAAGAATGGGCTCTTGAAATAAACGGTCAGCGGTTATGTGTGAAATGTGTGGAGTTGCTGGAGGATCAAGGAGTATTTTCTCTGGGGAAAGAGTACTTCTATGGATTGAATTCATCGGAATCAACTGAGAAAAATTTTGGGTTTTTTTATGAAGACGAACGCCTTAACGCTGTTTATGGCGTTTCTACAAAACATAACAACCTTTCCATTTTAAAGGAAACGGAGACCAGGCAGTGTTATATAAAAACAGAAAGCATGACTGGTACTCCAGGAAGGGATGATTGCTTCTTCCGGATAGAGGAATATTGGAGGACGTTGCTACCCGGAAACCCGCCGGCAGTCTTTTCATCCAGTAGTCCCTTGGTCCCAAATTCGAAAAACAGTTGGATTGGCCTGGGGCATGTAAAAATCCGTCATGGCTGGCCTCTTTTCATCATGCAGCGGGCGTTAAACTGTATGCGGAATGTGATGAATTTGACAAAAAAAGAGCCTGTTTCTGCCCGCCAATTGCTTGATTGGACAAAGAGCAGTCGTTCAATTGTCAGTCAGGCTGTTGCCAAGAGTATAGAAGGCCTTAAGCATAGCGATACGTTAAAAGAATATACAGATACCGACTTTTTTGAAAGCGCCATTGCACCGATTTTCGCGGAGCTGGTTTGCCAGTCAAAAAAGAAGGTGAGCTGTCATCTCGGCAAGATCATCCGGTTATCGGATAAACCTGAAATGCATGTTTTCCTGCACGGCCATTGCTTTTATCTCAGCTTTTTATATGAAGTCACGCGGGATGAGGAAGCCTATTCATTGACGCGCTTCTCCGATGCTTTTTTGCTAACAGATCTTGAGGATCCTCACTCAAGTGCTTGTTTTCTCCAATTTGCAACCGGGTTAACCCGCGCCGGAAACGATTATCTTATAAGCTACGGAGAAAACGACCACCGCAGTTGTATGTCCGTATTGCCAAGAAATGAGGTCACCAACCTTCTCCGCCATAAGCCCGAAGGTTTTTCACCGAAACACTACCGGCTCTATATAGAAAAGGCGAAGAAGGTACTCCTGCACAAAAGAAACGAGGTTGGTGAATAAACGGCCGGTTTTAAAACCTTCTGTATGTTCATAAATCACGTTCTATTGGCGGCTCCGTCTTTTCCTTAGACATTCTGGCGTCTAGGAAAATGAGGAGAGGAGCGAATGGAAAGAATTGATTTTTCAAATCTCTTAACCGGGAGGTCACATCGTATCCCGGACATATATTGGTCAAAATTCAACAATAGTTGGCTGCACCTGAAGACTTCAGGGGATGAGGCTCACTATCTGGTTGCTTATCAGGCTTGCGCGTTCTTTTTTCCGCCAGTCGCAGACGGTGAGCCTCGATTGGTCTCCAAGGGTTATCCTGGTGAAATTGGATCGGTATGGGGCTACAGGATGCCCGAAATCTGGGGCACTGGAGGCGATAGTGACAGCAGCGATATGGATGGTGAGGAAAATTGGGGAGGTGATGAGCAGGGAGACTGGGACGACAGTTCATCTGATTGGGGAAGCGATGGTGTTCCAATGGATACCGACGGCGATGATGAGGATGATATGGATTATCGCCATATCAGGTTTCGACGGACCATCGGTATCGCGCGCGTTTCCGTCAGACATAATTTGAGGGGGCGAGGTTCTTTTGACGTTCGTGTCACTGCTGATCGACTCTTCGGTGATCTATTGGATCACCATCGGCCACAGTTGCTCCAGGATAACTCCTCTGGACAAATTTACCTTAAGACAGAAGTCAACATAGACGAAGAGACCTTTAATGCACAGGAGAGGGAGAACCCTTTTGTGCAGGAGATGGAGCCGGATTTTTATTCCCGACTTACCCAGATTCAACCATCAGAGGATGCACATGTTTGTCACCTCGGTGAACAGATTTTTATCGGACCTGAAACGATACCGGCAGTCCTCCAATATAACTGGTATAAGGAGAGTGCCTTATATTTCAATGACAACCGTCTTAATGTGCAGCCGTTCGGTGAAAACAAGATCCTTAAAACGGGTCGATACTTAAGGCCAACCGAAAGAACGCCATCCTTCTGTCGCTTGATTTCAACCTCTGTTACGACAAATATTGAGGTGCTTGAACGACGGTTAGGCCCTCTTCAAATCAACCCTGCTGATTGCGTCAAAATGCAAGGCCCTCTAATAGAGGTTCCTAGAAATGACAATCCGCCGCCAACGGAGAGACATGTGAAGCGGTATTTGGGAGTTGGGCAGTTAATACTTCCCTTTTACGAACCATTTCAATGGATATGGAATATAGTGAAAAGGCAGGCAGGGGCGACGGGCATCAATGATCATGGCGAGTCGACGGAGCAGATCAGTGCTACGATCGATGAAGCCATATCAGAGTGCAGATCCAATATGCGTGTCTTTTTGAAAAATCTGAAAGAACACGTATTTCAAATCCACAGATATGGAGAGTTTGGTCGTTATTCTCACGCTCTAAATCGGTTTAGGTTGCTTAATCTATTGGAGGATCAGAACGCGGTCGACAGGGAGATCTCTTCGGATTTTTCAAGACAAGAACTGGAAGTTATTCGGTCTAATCTGCTGGGGGAATTTCCGGAATTTCTGCTCCGTCTATATATGTGCCAGCCGCAAGATTATACAGTGCGGTTGACGAACACAGACACGCCTTACAATGTTGTTTCAGACTATCTGATTAAGGATACGCCGCAATTAACAGATACTGACCTTGTCATGCCGCCTGACAAGATCAGCATGATATTTCTGTATGACATGCTGGTTGGGACAGGGAATGAAAACCCAACTCGTCCGAATGGAGCCTGGTGCCAGTATCGATTTTCAGACGCCTTTCTTTTTAAAGAGGGTGCGGATTTGGATCCACACGCGATCGCATACAATCTGGCGCCAACCCAGGGTGGTTACCTGATGGGCTATGGTGCCAGCGATCGATACGCAAAAGTTGTTAAATTCACGGATGCTGAGGTGGAAAACCTGTTGCGGCGGGTCGGTAGCCCTGCAGACAGGATGCAGTTTAAATTCATCTGACGCTATCTGCTATCAAAGGGCTGTCAGAAAGGCGGTTTTGTAATAAAAAACCGCCTTTTTTTCTGTCGTATGCAGTGTCATTCACAGCAGATTGCTAAATGCCGTTTTGCTTTAAGTCAGAAGGTTCAGACGCCTTCTTTTATCCTCAAGCAATAAGGTATATTTCAGATGCTTCCAGACTCTGGTGAATTGAATTCTGCTCCCTTGTCGTCATACGATTTTTCCGACCTTCTAACGGCAACGATCACAAATGTGCCTCGCGAGTTGATTGTAAAGTTCAATAACAGTTGGCTGTATTATCCGAAAGAAGGCAAAGAACAGGGGAAGGATATATATTTAGTGGCCTGTCGCGCCATTGTGTATCGCTATTATTTACTGGGGATGCCGAATGGATTTGCACCAAATTTGCCAACCGTCCCCGGTATAGCGGGAACCCCGTGGGCTCATGGTTGGGGTTGTCCTTATGGAAAGGCAACGGAAGAGGCAACCGTTCCAGAAGATCGTCATGGCCGGTATTTTGACGGGATCGGTATCGCCAAAGTGGAGATTGGTAAGTCATCCTTAAAAAAAGGCGATCTGTCGGTTCGGGTCCTTTCTGACCAGATTATTGAAAACACCGATGGATATGAAGATCCTCGTATTTTCTGGCATAAAGGCAAGGTGATGATTCATGCACACCGATTTCATCCGGATATAACAAGAGCAACCCGAAGCCCGAAAGACTATCCGCTTGTCGACCCCGTCAATGCACAGGCCGCAGAAGGAGGTGAAGACGAAATACCGGGTTTGGGAAGGATAGACATCACTAAACAAACAGAAGAACAACGGGTGATGGATGCCATTCTAAAACGTCAGGAGCTCATTCATCAGGAGGAAATAGGCAGGAACCCTGGTAACCCGCTTAACGATCTTTGTGTAAAGGTCGCAGAACTTGTGTCGGGTCCAACTGGATATCGTCTGGAGAATGAATTTTTTTACGGTTTGAATGCCACGCAGACTTTCGAAAAGAATTACGGTTTTTTTGAGCAGAAGGGATTGTTAAATGCAATTTACGGGGTGGCGCCTTACAATAAATCCACAACATTTTTGCGGGAGATAGGCAGAAAACCCTGTCATGTACATGTCGAAAAAAAAGAGATGATATGTCCAGGTGCAGACTGTTTTGTGAAACTGCAGACTTTTTTAAGGCACGGTATGCTTAATCAAACGGAAGTTCTGTTTTCAACAGGCAGCCCGCTCATTCCGACAAAAGAAGATACCTGGCTGGGAATTGGGCATGTGAAATTTGAACATAACTTTGTCATTTCAGTGATGAAAGCTGCTTACGAATGTTTCTTGAACAATGTGGGTTGGAAACAGGCCAGGTCTGTGACGGGCGAAAAACTGATACAGTGGTGCGTCAGCCACTTTGATGTTGTTTGTCAGTATTTAGAGGAGGCTATTCTAAAAGAGTATTTTGCAAATGTTTCAAAAAAGACGCTATCATCCCAAAAAGAGACTGTCTTCAGGAAAATCCTTTCATTTCTTAAAACCGGCCTGGCAAAGATCGGCGCGGATTTGATATGCCATCGGCGACCTTTGAGAATATGTGGGTCACGGCACAAGCAATTTGCATGTGTTGACAGTAAAATAGCCATTTTTCTTCATCCTCATTGTTTCTATTTCAATTATCTCTATGAGGTTAGGAACACCGAAAATGGATATCGGGTTGAACGTTTCTCGGATGCCTTCCTTCTGACAGAGCCTGGCGATCCTTGCTATCTGCAATTTGCAACCGGCCTGGCAACCACACCTGACGGGTATTTGATAAGCTATGGTGAGAATGATCACCGTGCCTGCGTGGCAGGGATGACGGCAGGAAAAGTGCGAGAGCTATTGATACATAGCACAACAAATTTCCGGCCCGAGAGTTACGATTTTCACATTGAAGAAGTTCAGAAATCAGTCTTGGAAGGCGTGACACAAAATGCCGACCTCGGTTTTATGCCCCTTCCCGTATGTGATTGACGCACATTTCCTTCCTTGCATGCGTCCTTTCTAAAGTGACGTTTCAAGTCAAGTAGAGAGGAAAATATGCAGAGGTTTGATTTTTCAGAAAAACTACATGCCGGTTTTGAGCAGGTTCCAGGTGAACGCTGGGCCAAGTTCAACAATAGCTGGCTATATCTGGGGAGGAGGGGAAATAAACGCCTGTATCTGGTTGCTTATCAGGCTGCGGCTTTCTTGCGAAAAGGAGAGAGAGGTGATCGTTGGGTGCCGCTCAGGAAAGGTTATCCCGGTGAAATAGGCTCAATGTGGGGAACCCTCATTCCAAAAGTATGGGGGAAGGATCCGAATAGAAACACACATAACTTCTGGGGCGGCATTGAGCCATGGAGTGCCATTGGCATAGCTCTGGTTCGTTTAAGGCATCGCGGTGAAAGTCCTGAAGAGGTACCTGATGCCGTCATGGATGATGTCGTTAGCGAACCAGCCGGTGATGATGGCTCCTCTGATGATATGTCGGACATATCATTAGAGGATCAGGCTGCTGCAATTTGGGAAAGGCTACAGGAGGACGAATTTGAGGAGGACGGGACCGCTGATATGCCTGATCAGCTCAGTGAATGCGAGGACAGCGATGGTCCATTTATCACAGATATAGAAGTTCTTTCAGACCAGTTGTTCCCTGAACTGACTAACTGTTATTACCCGGAGCTTCTCTTTGATTCTTCTAAAAAGCAAATATATCTGGCCGCGCAGATGATACACAATCGTGAGGACGTGAAAGGTCCCTATGGCGACAAATTGCGAAAACGCCCCTATTCGATAATGCGACAATTGAAGTGCTTTGATCACAAAGATGACTGTGAATTGCAAAGACAGTTCATTTTAGGGCCGGAGACGATAACCATACCCGGAAACAATCCATCACATTATGAATGGCCTATAGGGGGCTGCAAATTCTTTGAGAAAGGCTCCTTAGTCATTTTACCAAAGAAGGGGCACCGAAAAAAAAGCTCAACACCCTTATCGCACAATCATCCGGGTGACGCATACATTCAGATAAAATCACAGAAGATTGCTTCAAATATAGGAGATCTTGAACGCCGCGTTTCACACCTGAAATTTGGTGATCATCCGGTTGGAAAGGTCAATATGGACGGTCCTCTCCTCGAAGTTCCGCGGTTGGGTATTCTTCCTGCCGGAGAAAAAAATGTGAGGCGATATCTTGGTGTCGGGCGGCTTCGTATAAACTGTTATGAAATATACTATTTGATCGACGGCATTCTCTCTCGGTATTTCGAAGAAAATGGGATCCGCTTCGATGAAATGGCTTTCGACGATAAATTGGCTCATATTTCAGAAGTTTGTAATGTGCTGAAAGAAGATCAGGCACTCTTTAAACGTTATCTAGAGGAAGCTTTTGCCGCGCTTGACGGTCAGATAGAAACACATCTCCCGTTGATATGTGCGCGCTGGACAGATGAGGAGCGAACCGATCCTTCTGATGCGATTGTCAAAGAACTGCTAAGCCATTGTACAAACGAGTTTTCTACCTTCGTTTTTGCTCTGTTTCGATCAGGGCATGAAGAAAAGATTATTTTTTCGGACGATGTGGAGCCGTTTGTTCCGGCGGCATATCAGAGAAGCGGGGAGTTCCCTTCCGACACGCCGCCTATTCTCCCTGGGGAGGTGGTGTTGCCGCCACAGAATCTCTGTATGGCTTTCTTTTATGATGTGTTGATTGGGGAAGGCGGAGAAAATAAGGATCGCCCTAAAGAAGCTTGGCATCACTACCGGTTCTCGGATGCGTTTTTATTAAAAGATGATGCAGGGATAGATCCTTATATCAATGCAACCAACTTGGCTTTCGCACCGGAAGATACCTATCTGATGGGATATGGTGCCAGTGATCATTATGCGAAGGTAACATCTTTTAGTCAGTGGGACATAGAAGATCGGCTGGAACGCCGGGGTCGTCCGTCAGATCGAATGCTGTTTGAGTTCATTTGATCCTTCTCTGTTTTGACCAAGGTAGAACCACCGATTTAAGGAGGGTTCTGCCTTTTAGTTTTTTTAACGGTTGGGTGGTCGAAGGGGATATAGCAGCGATACTATAACAGTGCTACGAAGATGGACGGTGTCAGAGCCAGAGGTTACTATGGGGTAAAAACGGGGGAGTATATTGATGACCATTATGACTGCAGAAGATCTAGAGCGCTTTCTGGCAGAGGAATTTCCGCAAGCCTTACATATGGGGTGCAGCATAAATCATGTGGATGACACAACGATTGATGTTCAGATGAAGACACAGGATCGGCACTTAAGGCCGGGAGGGACTGTCTCCGGCCCCACAATGATGGAGCTGGCGGACTGCACGATGTATCTTCTGTTGCTGGCGCAGATCGGGCCGGTAGCACTGGCGGTTACCACAAACCTTAATATCACCTTC
>DIYE01000343.1 GCA_002428885.1 Alphaproteobacteria bacterium UBA6062 | reverse complement strand
TGCGGTGCTGTTGGAAGCAGCGCAATCGCTGCCTCTACCGCCGCAACGCCAAATATCAATACCGGAATATAGAGCGGCAGTACCAGTAGAGACAACAGGACACCGCCCCGCCGCATACCAACGGTCAACGCCGCGCCGACCCCGCCAATCAGACTGAGAACCGGTGATCCCAGTAACAGAGACAGGACCATGACGCCCAGACTATCGATGGGCATGTTAAGGGAAATACCTAATATGGGTGTGATCAGGATCAACGGCACGATGGAAGACAACCAGTGGGCAACGGTTTTGGCGAGAACCGTCATTTCCACCGGCAGGCGGGACAGCATAAGCTGATCCAGCGATCCGTCCTCAAAATCAGCCTGGAAAATACGATCCAGCGTCAGCAGGCAGGACAGTAAAGCCCCGACCCAGAGAACGCCCGGCCCGATCCGGGCGAGAACGGAAAGTTCAGGGCCGACACCGAGCGGAAACAGGGTTACGGCAATCACAAAAAAGGACAATGTCATGGTCAGCGCACTGCCCTGTCGGACGGCCAACTGCAGATCACGCTTCAGAATAACCAGGAAACCGGTCATGGGATTTCCTTCTCGAAACTGTCGAGATCCAGAATATCCACCTTGTCCAAGCCAAGATCCTGATGGGTCGCCAGCAGGGCCATGCCCCCTTCCGCCACATGAGAGACCAGCCGCTCCCGAAACAGGTCAATATAATGGATATCCAGGGAACTGACCGGCTCATCCAGAAGCCACAGGGAAGAAGGGGCGGCCACCAGGCGCGCCAAATTGGTCCTTTTTTTCTGACCGGCGGAGAGAATACGGGCGGGTGTCGCCCGAAGATGCGTCAGTTCGAAATCATCAAGGGCCTTGGCCACATCTCCCTGACCGGCCAACCGGTTCCAGAAACGGATATTCTCTTCAACACTCATCACTGGCTTCAAAGCATCCTGATGACCGATATACTGAAAACACCCGGTATAACCGTCCGGCTCCTTCCGAACATCTTTTTCCTGCCAGTAGACATGTCCCGAAAAAGGCTTCAGAAGACCGGCGATCATTCTCAGGAGGGATGATTTGCCCGCACCGTTCTTTCCTTTGATCCATAAGACGGAACCCGGTTCAACAGAAAAGGACAGCTTCTGGAAGATCAGTCGGTCCTGCCGAATGCAACTGAGATTTTCCGCGCGAAGGGTCATGCGTATCCGATTATCCAAAAAAGAAGGAGAACATTCCCTGACTACAGGAATGTTCTCCTTCTCGCAAGCTTGAGCCGACAGATGAACCGAGGCTCACCCGGGCTGTTTATTCATAGCTTCTGGCGTCGTCAATCACCTTGCCGTCATTCGCCAAGCTGCCAACAGCAACAAATTCCACACCGCCACGCACCTTACAAAGGCTCTGAACGGAAGCTTCGATGGCCGCTTTCAAATCATCATTTTCGCCCTCCACTTCACATTGAAGCGTCATGGCGTCCACATTATTCTCATTGGTCACCACCAGACGAACCTTCTTGACCTCGTCATGGCGTTTCTGAACGGATACAACCTGTCCCGGATGGACAAACATGCCTTTCACCTTGGCTGTCTGATCCGCCCGGCCCATCCAGCCCTTGATCCTTGGACCGGTCCGACCGCACGTGCTGCCGTCTTCCATCAGGGCAGACATATCGCCTGTCCCGAACCGAATCAGCGGATAGGTTTTGTTAAAGCTGGTCACGACAACTTCACCAACTTCGCCCGGTGCAACCGGATCGCCGGTTCCAGGCCGCACGATTTCCACAATGACGCCTTCGTCAATGGTCATGCCTTCCATGGCTTCCGTCTCGTAGGCAATCAGTCCCAGATCCGCCGTGCCGTAGGACTGGATCACCAGCTCTACGCCCAGATCCTGCAGAGCTTGACGCAGAGAAGGAGGTAAAGCTTCACCGCCGACACTAGCCACCTTGATAGAGGACATATCAGCACCGGCTTCCTTCCCTTTTTCCAGCAGGATCTTCAGGAAAGAGGGTGTTCCGACATAAGCACGCGGCTTCAGGGTCTGGATGGCTTCAATCTGCATTTCCGTATTGCCGATACCGGCCGGGAAAACAGGACAGCCAACCGCCTGGGCGCCGCTTTCCATCATGTGGCCCGCCGGGGTCATATGATAGGAGAAGGTATTATAGACCAGATCTCCGGGGCGAAAGCCTGCCGCCCACATGGCACGGCCCATCCTGAAATAATCCCTGATCTTCTGCCCCGGTTCATAAATCGGGCCCGGAGACATAAAGACATTGGCAACCTCGCCAACAGGCTCGGCATTCAATCCGCCAAGCGGCGGGTTGGATTTCTGATGATCGATCAGATCTGATTTGCGGGTTACCGGCAAAGCTGCCAGTGCTTCCATGGAGGTGATCGCCGCCGGGTCTACATCCTTCAGCAACCTTCCGAAATAATCGGAATTTGCCTTGGCATAGGCAATCTGTTCCTGCAGGGCCTTGATTTGTTCAGCAGCACGGGTTGCAGGATCCCGGGTTTCCAGTTCGTCGTAATATTTGCCAACGCCTGTCATCGGATTCTCTTCTTAACTGTTAATTTTGGTACTAAGCCGGCCGAGCGCTTACGCGAGCCAGCGTTTGCGCCGGCGGTAATGCTTCACATCCTTGAAGCTTTTGCGGCCGTCACCGCCGAGCCCCAGATAGAATTCCTTCACGTCCTCATTGTTGGACAGATCCGCCGCAGCGCCATCCATCACAACACGGCCATTTTCAAGAATGTAACCGTAATGGGCGTATTTCAGGGCAATGGTCGCGTTCTGTTCAGCAACCAGGAAGCTCACACCTGTTTCTTCATTCAAGCGTTTTACAATTTCAAAAATTTCCTCCACCAACTGCGGCGCGAGACCCATGGAGGGTTCGTCCAGCAGGATGAGTTTCGGCTGGGCCATCAGCGCGCGACCAACGGCCACCATCTGCTGCTCACCACCGGATATGTAACCGGCCTGAGATGTCCGGCGCTCTTTCAGCCGCGGAAAATAGTGATAGACTTTTTCAAGCTCTTCATTGATGACCGCGCGGCCTCCCTTACGGGTATAGGCGCCGGTCAGAAGATTTTCTTCAACCGTCAGATGTTCAAAACAGTGACGACCTTCCATCACCTGGATAACACCTTCCGTGACCAGTTCAGCCGGGGATTTTTCGGTAATGTCCCGACCTTCATATTCAATACTGCCTTTCGTAACCTCCCCGCGCTCGGAGCGGAGGAGGTTCGAAATGGCTTTCAAAGAGGTCGTCTTGCCCGCACCGTTCGCGCCGAGGATGGAGACAATACTCCCCTCGGTCACTTCCAGTGAGACCCCTTTCAGGACCAGGATAACATGGTCATAAATGACCTCGATATTATTGACCCGCAGAAGGGGGCTGCTTGACGCACTCATGAGCAAGACTCTCTCTTTAAAAGTTACCGTCAGATCTTAGCTGCAGGAAGCAGCGTCCAGACCTTTTTCCTTCAGGTATTTGCTGGCAGAATCCTGCATGGCCGGCAGGATCAGGTCTTCCATTGGAGTCAGAGTGTCGGACACTTTGTTCCATTTCTTACCGTCCCACTGCTGGATGTAGAAGGAACCGCCACCGATGTGATCGGCACAGTTTGGCTTCAGGTTCGGAGCCATGCCTTTAACACCAAGCTTGGTTGCCATGGCATCATCCATAACAAGATTTTCCATGCCCCAGCGAAGCTGCTCGGCAGAGATAGCTTTCACACCGAATTTTTCCTGGGCTGCCAGGATACCGGCATGGATAACGGTCTGTGTCAGAACAGCACGGTTATACAGAGCCTGACCGACATTGTCTTTACCCTTGCCATTTCCTTTGCCATAGACATGTTTCATGATGTCCTGGATGACCGGAAACTCTTTACCGGGCTGACCAAATGCAGCAGCTTTGTAGCCGACAGCAGCTTTACCGGCAGGAATAGTGTCCTGTTCGGCACCGGCCCACCAGTTACCGATGAATTTTTCGGCCGGGAACTTGATTTTGGCAGCTTCCTTAATGGCTGTCTGGTTCATGACACCCCAGCCCCACATGACAATATAGTCAGGCTTGGCGCGACGGATCTGCAGCCAGGTTGCTTTCTGCTCGAGACCCGGGAAGACAACCGGATATTCTTTCAGCTTGAAGCCGAATTTTTCGGACATGTTCCGGAAAATCGGAATGGATTCTTTACCGTAAGCGATATCAAGATAAACAAGCGCAATGGTCTTGTCTTTCATCTTGTCCATGCCGCCTTCTTCACCGGCCATATATTTCATAATGCCTGTGGCCTGACCCCAATAGTTGGTCATCAGCGGGAAGACCCAAGGGAAGGCCGTACCCACACCGGCATCAGCACGACCATAACCCATGGTCAGAAGCGGAATTTTGTCCGTCCGTGTCCGGTCAGCAAGGGCGTATGTCACACCTGTGGAGTAAGGCTGATAAATCAGGCCGCCGCCGTTTTTATTCTTGGTCCGTTCGTAGCATTCAACACCACGGTCAGTGTTGTAACCAAACTCGCATTCTTCAACGATCACTTTAGCGCCGTTTACGCCGCCGTCGCGCTCATTGATCATGGCCCAATAGTCAACCGCACCATTGGCTGTCGGAATACCGCCCGGAGCAAACGGGCCTGTACGATAAACCAGTTTCGGCAGGTACAGAGTATCTTCCGCCAAAGCCGGAGCCGGTGCAGCAAACGGAGCTGCGACAACTGCCGCTCCCAAAGCACCGAGTACAAATTTCTTCAAACTCATATCTTTCCTCCCAGAATGACTCTTGCTGTTATTGCGGTTCCATACCGCCAAGAGATAATTTTCCATCGCCCGAAGAGGGCCAGAGCACAACTCTGGCCGCCTTTTGGCAACAGATCAATATGGAAATGGCCAGGATCTCAGTTTTTCCTTACCAATAGTCCATAGACGCGCGAGCCCGTGCGGCTCGACAATCAAGAAAAAGATGATCAGCACACCGAAAATCATGAACTCAAGGTGGGCAACCATGTCCACACCGATATTCCAGCCGATAAGCGGCGGAACATTGTTCAGGAAGATCGGCAGCAGAGTGATAAAGGCCGCGCCGATAAAGGATCCGAGAATACTGCCCATACCGCCGATAATCACCATAAACAGGATGGCGAAGGAGCGGTTGATGTTAAAGGCTTCCGGCTCCACGGTTCCAAGATGAACAAAGGCCCAGAGTGCACCCGCGATACCGCAGAAAAAGGAGCTTACGGCAAAAGCGGACAGCTTGGTCTGCAGCGGCTTGAAGCCGATGATTTCAGCCGCAATATCCATATCCCGGATCGCCATCCAGCCACGTCCAATATGGCTCCGCACCAGATTTTTGGCGAGAATGGCGAGAACAACAACGAAGGTCAGGGTGAAGATATATTTCTCTGCCGGCG
>DIYE01000379.1 GCA_002428885.1 Alphaproteobacteria bacterium UBA6062 | reverse complement strand
ACGGAACTCGGGCGGCATGCCGGTGAATTTCCCCGGGCGACCCGCTTCACTGATAAGGGCGAGCAGGACGTAACCATCTGGTGTTCCAATGACTATCTCGGTATGGGACAGCATCCGAAAGTCCTTGCGGCGATGAAGGAAGCGGTCGATCTTTACGGAGCCGGTGCCGGCGGGACCCGCAATATCTCCGGCAACACCCACATGATCTGCGAGCTGGAAAAGGAACTGGCTGACCTGCATAACAAGGAAAGCGCCCTTGTCTTTACATCCGGCTTTGTCTCCAATGATGCCACCATCAGTACCCTTGGAAAGCTGATGCCCGGTGCGGTTATCCTCTCTGACGAACTGAACCACGCTTCCATGATTGACGGGGTTCGTCATTCAGGCTGCGAGAAAATGATCTTCAAGCATAACGACCCGGCCGATCTGGAAGCCAAGCTGCAATCCATTGACCCGAACCGGCCGAAAATCATCGCTTTTGAATCCGTCTATTCCATGGATGGAGATATCTCTCCTATGGAAACCTTCTGTGATCTGGCCGATAAATACAACGCCATGACCTATCTGGACGAGGTTCATGCGGTTGGCCTGTATGGCGCCCGCGGTGGCGGTATTGCCGAACGGGACGGCCTGATGGACCGGATCGATATCATGGAAGGCACCATGGGCAAAGCCTTTGGCGTGGTCGGCGGCTTTATCACGGCGAAAACGGCCATTGTGGATGCTATTCGATCTTATGCTTCCGGATTTATCTTCACAACCACCCTGCCTCCGGTCATCGCTGCCGGTGCCCTGGCCAGCGTCCGCCATCTGAAACAAAGCCAGAAAGAACGGGTAGCTCATCAGGAACGGGCCGCCACCCTCAAACGACTGCTTCTGGAAGCCGGCCTGCCGGTCATGCAGACCCCGACCCATATCGTGCCGCTCATGGTCTATGATGCGGCTCTCTGCAAGCAGGCGAGTGATATGCTGCTGGAAGATTATGGCATCTATATCCAGCCCATCAATTTCCCGACGGTCCCCCGCGGCGAAGAACGCCTCCGCATCACACCATCCCCTCTCCATGACGATCAGATGATGGCCGCCCTGGTAAGCGCTTTGAAAGAGGTTTGGGGACGGCTGGGCCTGAAGCAGGCGGCTTAAGGACTTCAGATAACACAATAAAAAGGAGCTGGTTGTCAGCTCCTTTTCTTCTACCTCACTCCGCTGCTGTCACTCGGTCCGGCACCTCACACCCTTTGGCGCAGCACCGTCCCGGTTGTTTATCCGGCTTCTGGCCCTGATCCAGGACACCACGATCCAGCAGGCGTTCGACCAGGTCGGTTTTGTCGCTGACCGGATAATTGCGCCAGATTTCCCGCTTCATGGCTTCCGGGGAGCCGCCGCCATGCAGGGACATAACGGAATACCAGCCAGCCTGATTGGAGACAGTGAGATCTTCGATAAAACGGGCGACCTCCGCCCGTTGATCAGCCGGGATATCGGGGCTTCCCCCCAGAACGGCGGCAAGGGAAGCGGCTGTTTCCGGATTGTGGTCTTCGTCCGGACCCGGCAGTGCCACAACAAGTCCGCCGGACACATAATGGGCGACCCGGTGCATATCATAGATCTTGGTGGCCAGCAGGAGCTTGCCGATATTGGAGTAAACCGGCTCCGGCATGACATTACCGGCAGGATCCGCGACGCAATAGACGGAAGAGGCAACGCCGCAGGCATAGAAGCTTTCCGTGATGGTGATCAGTTCCACCATGGCTTCACGGATATGGCCATACCGGTCAATTTCCAGACCATTTGCCTCCGTCATCAACGCCCCGGCTCCAATTAACAGGTCACCAAACCCGGCCCTGGCACCGATGCAGGAATGTCGGTGATGAGTGGCGTAAGTGGTTGTGAGGAAACCGCCCTCCTCCGTTTCTCCCGCCAGGAAAACCCGGTCATGGGGAACAAACACATTATCGAACTGCACCACACCGGTGGATTGGCCGTATTTGGCTGAAAATTTAGCGGCAGGATCACCGGCCCGGCCCGCAGGCCTTGCCACCACCGTTATTCCGGGCGCATCAATGGGAACCGCACATCCAACAGCAAAATCCGCATCTTCAGGACGATGTGTCCGGCAGGGCATGACCAGGAATTCGTGCATATAAGGCGCAGCGGTCACAATCGCCTTGGTGCCGCTGATAACAATACCGTCCGGTCTGCGTTCCTTGATATGCACATAAACATCAGGATTGGGTTGCAATCCCGGCCGTTTTGAGCGATCCCCTTTGGCATCTGTCATGGCAACCCCAATGGCCAGATCCTTCTCCTGCACCTCATGCAGGTAGGTCAGAAAACGGGTGTGGTAATCCGTTCCGTGGATTTCATCCGTCCGTTTTGTCGCCTGGAAGAAAGCGTTGAGGGCGTCATGGGACAAATAACGCTGGGCACAGCCGGATTCAGCGCAGATCAGCCGGACCGCCTCCAGTTTAGACAATAGATCCGAGGCGGTTTCGTTGATATGCAGCATCCGGTTAGCGATTTTCCCGCTGGTCTTCTGGGTCGCCGTCATGATGGGAGCATGGTTCGGATCACAGGCAAAATCATAGGACACGCCAACCCCGTTGATCCCCGGAAAAAAAAGTGGTTCATCCGCGACACTGTCGACCAGACGGCCATTCAGAAAAACTCTGGGCTTTAAAGTGCGAAGAGAGTCCCGGTAGGCTTCCGCTGTCATCAACATGCGATTTCCCCTTTTTGAAGATTTGCTGGCTCAAACTTGTATGTTATAATTTTTCTAACAGTGTTTAAAATTCTAACGCCGTTAAATTTTTTGTCAAATGTGAGTAAAACACGTGCCTGAAGCTATTGAAAAACCAAAGAAAAAAGCCGCCAGCGAAGAGAAAAGACGTCTTATTCTTGAAGCAGCGCGGCGGGTTTTCGAGCGGGAAGGCCTGGAAGGTGCCAGTCTTAGAAGCATTGCAGGTGAAGCGGGTTATACGCCGGCAGCCCTGTATTTTCACTTTGACTCCCGCGAGGAAATCTATGCGGAGCTTCTGGCAAGTTCACTGGAAAGCCTAAAGGTCTTTGTCGATCAGTCATTAAAGGACGGAACAACAGCCCGGGAGCGCTTTGAAAAAGCCGCCTTCGCTTTCTTTGATTACTACGATAAAACCCCGGACGACCTGGCGCTCGGACTGTATTTATTTCGAGGTGGCATTAGCCCCAAAAGTGTGGGACGAGATAGAAATAAGGAGCTGAACGCAGCTCTTTCCACCTGTCTGGAGCCGATCGCCGAAGCAGCCCTCAGCCTGGGCGCGACGGATAAACAAGCCAAGGATATGAAAGCCCGTGTCTTCGCCCATGCGACCGGCGTTCTATTGCTCTCTCATACAGGTCGTATCCGGATGTTTGAATGCACCGCCCCTCAAATGATGCGGGACTATATTACGGAACAGCTCACCTTACAGAAGTGGAACTGAGCCTTGCATACCCTCTGTCCTGATCAGTCGCTTTTTCTCATCATAGATCTGCAGACCCGCCTCCTCCCGGCCATCCATAAGGGAACGGAAATTATTGCCACAACAAAGAAAGTTCAAACCGCAGCAGAGCTTCTTGATATTCCTGTTCTTTTTACGGAACAGAATCCGGCGGGTCTTGGCCACACCACACCGGACCTGACAATCCGCGGACCGGGCCAGCTAATTACAAAAATGACATTCGATAGCTGCCTGGCGGACGGTTTTAAAACTGCCATTAGGGATCATCAGCAGATCGTTGTCGCGGGAACGGAGGCACATGTCTGCGTCCTGCAAACCGTACTTGGCCTGCTGGAGATGAGCAAGCAGGTGTATGTACTGGAAGATGCTGTCAGTTCCCGTACCCCTGCGAACGGGAAAGCTGCCCTCTCCCGTATGGAAAAGCACGGTGCCGAGATTGTCACCAGCGAAATGGTGTTGTTCGAGTGGCTTCAAACGGCTGAAAACCCGAACTTTCGAGATGTTCTAAAATTGATCAAATAGCCTACTTTTTCTCACAACCACCGAAAGCGCAGGCAATGATGGCTATGGCTGCGGTGCCGCGCATAAAGTCGTTAGCCACCTTGCCATTGCGATTTATGAGTTTGTCGGCATCTACCCAGATAACACTACCGTCATCCACCCGGCGCACCTTAACCCGGTTGGTCGCAGGATCCGTCCGGACCACAACCACATGAGTATCGCTGAGAACACCGGGGATATAGTAGGCATCGCCGGGATCCAGAGAATAGATAAAACGGCTCCGTTCCTTTAGGTATTTCTGCTGAATAGCCTGACGCTTGCGGGCGGCAGCATAGGCAGCTTCACGCTGCTTTCGTTTTGCTTCCTGCTGCTGAGCCAGGCGTGCAAGGGCAGCCTTTTTGGCGGCCGCATCCCGCGCCCGCTGCAATGCCCGTTGCTTCTGTTTCTGCTGGGCTTGGACAATCCGAGCGGCCTCTTTGTCCACAGCTTTCATAAAGGCATAAGCCTCTTTCTGGGATTTTGTCGGCTCAACCCCGATCAGAAAAGGTTTATCGGGGATCTTAATTTGATCCTCGTGATCTTTCAAAAAAGCCTTGTAAGCCGATGTACTCTTGACATTGACATATAGATTTTCCTTTACCTTGCCGGTTTTCTCGTTTTTCTTGAAAGACCGCTTGGACAGGACACCATGCCACCATTTTTCAGCCTTGCTCAGGCCATGAGCCCATTCTGCAAATTGCTCACCAATTTCTGATTTTTTCCCTTTACCGAACTTCACCGGATAAATGGTATTGTCATCCAGCTTGAACATGTAAATAAAATGGATTTTCAGCTTTTTGAGAAGCGCCTGCTGTTCTTTTTTGCTGAGGTTATCTCCCTCAAGAAGCGCCTTTTCGATGTCGTCACCAGATTCGGTCTTGGTAAAACAACCGGCATCCGAAAAAGAGCCCACATAATAGTCGTCATATAGCTTTTCGAGCGTCAGATAACCTTTGTTAAAGCGATAGCAGTGATCAATCCTGTCAAAAGCGTTGGGTTTTGAAAGGTCCGGAAACGCCCCGATGGTTGCCAACTGAATGCGTTGTTTTGGTGTTACCAGCCCGTCATAAGGTTTGCCGGCATAGGTTGCCGCCAGGATATCACCGGAAATCGCCGGATAGAAAATCTGACCATCTTCAAACGGAAAATCTGCATCATCCTCAGAGATAACCTGCTGATAATTAACCGAGAAAACACCGTCATACTGGCACCCTGCGAGGATAAAGACAGACAGCAGGCAAACGAGAAACCGTAGATTTCGTAGAACGAACATGAAAAGTTATCCTGGTGTTCAATGGGCTGGAAATTTTTATTCAGGACAATACTGCTGCTGATCATACGGCAGGAAACCTGGACTGTGTAGTTCAAAATCAGGCTTGATCCAGAATCTGCCTCAATAAGGGAAAAACAGTCGGATCCGTCATCTGGCTCACATTAAAACGCATAAACTCCGTCATATCCTGGGTGACACTAAAGACGTTCCCCGGAGCCAGGATCATGTTTTTCTCAAGGGCAGCACGGGCTATATCAGCAGCATCCTGCCCCTCCGGAAGGCGGCACCAGAGGTAGAACCCTCCGCGCGGCATCATCCAGGGATGAACACCTATCTTCTCAAGTCTCAGGGCAACGGCTTTACACTGATGAAATAAAGCTTGCCGCAAATTCTGCATATGACGGCGATATCCACCATCACTCAGAGAAAGATACACAAGCTCTGCCGCCACGGGGCTGGGACCGCCAAAACTGGTTGCAACCTGCAAATCAATCAAAGCCTCAATCCAATCCGGACGGGCAGCAATATATCCGCAACGGACCGAGGCGGACAGGGTCTTGGAAAAACTGCCGATGCGGATGACTCGCTCCAATCCATCCAGGACAGCCAGGCGCGTCGACGGGTCCGGTTCAAATTCAGCAAAGATATCATCCTCAACAATGATCAAATCATGCGCATCCGCCAATCCCAGAAGCTTGTGGGCCGTCCGGGGCGTTATGGTTCCGCCGGTCGGATTGTGG
>DIYE01000325.1 GCA_002428885.1 Alphaproteobacteria bacterium UBA6062 | reverse complement strand
CACACTCTGTGTCGGCATGGGATAGATGAGCCAGGAATTGGGTGTGACCGGGTCGGGCTTCGCCATCCTCAGAAGCTCCTGACAGACCCGCTGAACCGCTCCAAGCGTCGAAAGGTCGAGGATCCGGTCATCATTAATGCGGATAATACGCGCCAGACGCTGCATCACCTGCATCATGATTTCAGGATGCTGCAACAGCAGCTCGTTGAAATTTTCAGGAGACAAAGATGCCAAAAGGCATTTTTTACTGGCAATGATATTCGCGGATCTCGGCTTGCCGTCAATAGCAGATAATTCCCCGAAATATTGCCCGGCCTCCACAGTTGCGTAAGCCACTTCCCGACCCGAAACACCGTAATTAACAACATTAACGGCACCGTCCACAACAAAGAAAACATCCCGGCTTGTGCTGGATCTCTCCAGGATCTGTTCACTGGAGGAATAGGTTTTCCAGGCGCATTTTCCGGAGAGAACAGCTCGCTCCTCTTGCGTCAGATCTTTTAGAAGTTCAATGTTATCAAGAGTTTGCATAACGATATAAATCTACATCTTTAATAGAGAGATATGTCCGGAACCGGATTACGCAGAGAATTTAAGGGTTCCAGGCGATTTGGGCAATAGATAGTGTAACTTAATTGCGTTGGTAGGGTCCTAATAACGCCTTTCAAGCGAACAGTTCCGCCTGGCAGAATAAACAGGTTGGGTGCATTTTAAAATCCCTCTGAATATGGGATAGTGATCCGGGAATTTGAGCAGCAGGGATAATCTTATGGGCAAACCCGTCTGGATTAAAAATCCATTAGCCATCACCAATCAACAAGCCGGTGGTGGCCTGGTTGTAACAGACGGCTTGATCTGCGAAATCATCGGCACGGGCCAAAAACCTATTGCAAAAGACTATGACATCTTTGATGCCGGTGCTCATGTTGTCTTGCCGGGCCTGATCAATACCCATCACCATTTTTACCAGACACTGACCCGAGCCTGCCCCGTTGCGCTTAACAAACCTCTTTTTCCCTGGTTGCAATCCTTGTACCCCGTCTGGGCAAAGCTCACGCCAGACATGATGGAAAGGGCCACAAAACTGGCACTTGCAGAACTGCTTCTATCGGGATGCACAACTGCGGCAGATCATCATTATCTTTTCCCGGACAGCCTGACCGATGCTATTGATATACAGGCTGAAGCTGCCCGCGATCTCGGCATCAGAGTTCACCTCACCCGTGGCTCCATGAGCCTTGGCGAAGATCAGGGCGGGTTGCCGCCCCGCACAACTGTCCAAAATGAGGAAACAATCCTTGAGGATAGCCTTCGCCTGATCCGGACCTATCATGACCCTTTGGAAGGATCCATGATCCGTATCGCCCTGGCTCCCTGCTCCCCCTTTTCCGTAAGCACCGATTTGATGCAAGCTTCAGCGGGCCTGGCACGGCAGGAAGGTGTCCGTTTGCACACCCACCTCGCAGAAACCCACGATGAGACCGATTTCTGTCTGGATATGTTCGGCCTGAGGCCGCTGGACTATCTGGAGAAAGTTGGATGGCTGTCCGATGATACCTGGCTGGCGCATGGCATCCATTTCAATGATGAGGAAATCCGACGCCTCGGGCAGGCCGGCGTTGGTATTTGCCATTGCCCCTCCTCCAACATGGTGCTGTCTTCCGGGATTTGCCGGACCCTGGAGCTGGAAGCAACCGGATGTCCGGTCGGCCTAGGCGTTGATGGATCGGCCTCCAATGACGGCTCCAACCTTATGCAGGAAATCCGGCAAGCCATGCTGATCGGACGCCTGCTCTATAGCGCCGGCGACATGACCCATGAAGCAGCTTTACGCTTCGCGACTGAAGGATCCGCCCGGTGCCTTGGCCGGGATGACATTGGCAGACTGGATGTGGGTATGCAAGCCGATCTGGCTCTTTTCAAGCTGGATGAGCCCCGCTTCTCAGGTGCCGGTGACCCGCTGGCCGCTCTTGTCCTGTGCGGTGCTCACCAGGCTGATTATGTTATGGTAGCCGGCGAATGGCGCGTCCGGGATGGTGAAATACCAGACCTGGATATGGCATCACTGATGGCGGAACACCATACCTTCGGTACGAAGTTACAATTTGACTAGGACACAGCCTTTTACGGTAGAAAAAAGCAAACCTCACACCATTTAATATTGCAAAGGCCCGACATATACGGGACACTCACTTCGATAATCTCAGCACGTGACTTTGGAGATCGTTCAGTGAAATTTGCCCACGGCGTCGCTTTTGCGGTTTTTCTATTTTGTCAAATCGCTGTATCAGCAGCCTCAGAAAATGTGACCGCAGAAACCAATGAGTCAGTCTCCGTCCCTTTTCATCCGGAAGTGGGACAAATAACTTATTACCGGCTGCGAAAATCAGATGTCAGAACGGGGGAAAAAGCGGGAAGTAAACCCGTTATACTCACAGATCTCTCCATCGAGTATCTTGGCAAACAGGAAAAGGATCTTGTTTATCGGCTCCGTTTCCATCATATCCGACCGGAAGACAAAGCGATCCTGGATAACCCTGATGCCGAAAAACTGCTCTCAATGTATCAAGGATTGAGCTTCGAATATCTGGGGGGCGAAAATGGATATCCAACCACCGTTCGCAATGTGGAAGCCCTAAAAGAAAAACTCACCGGCCCGGTTTACGATCATTTATTGGCATCCGGTGTTCCGAATGCGGCGGCTGAACAGGTGAAAAGCTTCTTTCTGGGATTGACAGCGGAGGCTGCGACAGAAACCTTCCTAAGAGATATAAACCCTGTCTTTACTTATCTTGGAAGTGAAGTTCAGAAAAAGGGCGCGTATAAATTTGAGACGGCCGTGCCGTGGCATCTAACCGGAACAGAATTGATTGCCTCCGGATCTACGAAGCTCCTCAATCTCGAAAATGACGTAGCCGTTATTAACACAAGCTCGAGCTATACCAGGGACAGTGTTCTTCATGGGCTTCAGAGCTTCATCTCCAAAGCTGCGCCCAATCTGGGTTCTGAAAAACTTGCTGAACTTATTAAGCGCCTGAAGGTTTTCGAAACCTACGATGTCAGGCAAACCCTGGATGCGAATGTCTCACTGGAAGATGGATGGCCGCTCTATGTCAGGGAGATTACACATATTGATATTAACAACTCTACGAGATCGATTACTCGTGAACTAACGAAATTGCCTGCCCCGGACTAGAGCATATTTTATTCGGATAGCCCTATTAATGGCCTGTTGTTGATTTGAACTGGTCAGCGCAAAAATCTGCAAAATGCGTCATCATGGGGTCCTGTTCTCTGCCCTTCTTCCAGGCGAGAACCACTTTCGTCGGCGCGATCTCTTCTTCAATGCTCACTTCGGCAACCTCACCACCGTCATAGGTGATGCCATCCGTTCGCCGCTGGGTCAGAAGAGAAAAACCAAGGTTATGGCCGACAGCGCTTCGGACTGATTCAAAGGACGTGGATCTTAGGGCAATCATCGGACTGATCTGGAGATCTGCAAAGATACTGTGGAAATATTCCCGACTGTCCGGCGCATCAAAAAGGATATAAGGTTCTCTTGCCAGATCATGAAGACTGACTGTTTCCCGCCCCGCAAAAGGATGCTCTGCATTGATAAGGACATAGGGCTTCGGTTCCGCAAGGATCTGCCAGTCAAGCTCCGCCGAATTTAATCCAAGATCATAGAGAATGGCGACATCAAGATCACCGGCCTTAAGATCCGAGACCAGATCGGCTTGAAACTTCTCGGATATATCCAGTGAAACGCCCGGCTGCTGTTCTTTATAGTGCCTAACAAATCTTGCCATATGAAAAGGCGCGATGGACTGAAAACAGCCCAACCGGACTGTTCCTCGACCACCCGCTGAAATATGAGTGATGTTTCTGGACATCTCCTCTGCTGTCCCCATTAGTTTTTCAGCAAGATCCGCAAAAGCCCTTCCCTGCAACGTCAGTTCAAGTCCCTTGGCATGAAACCGTTCAAACAGCACCAAGTCCGTCATCTGTTCCAATTTATCAATCGCCTGTGCAACGGCAGGCTGGGATATGTTCAGAGATCGGGCAGCCTGTGCAATGCCGCCCAAACGAGCCACTTCCAGAAAGTACTTGCACTGTTTCAAGGTAAAGCGGATTTCATTCATAACAATATTTTACTTATTTTATTAATAGAATAAACAATCTTTTACAGAGCATACAGAAAGAGTATCTTCTAATCCGGGCTATAAACGGGAGACAGCTTATGAAGCTTCAGGACATTGTCGATTTTTCGCAGTTTGATATTACCAGTCGGGATTTTCAGGAAAATTGCAGGAAAACACTTGAAAAAGACGGAGCTCTTGTCCTTCCGGGATTTATGCAGCCGGCCGCTGTTGAAGATGTTCGCACCCGGTCAGAACAAGATAAGCATCATGCCTATTTCTGTGCTCAGGAACATAACGTCTATCTCACGCCTTCCGATCCTGATTTTGCCGAGGACCACACACGCAACCGCAAAGTCATCTCTTCAAAAGGCTGTATTACAGATGACATTGTACCGGAAGATTCACCTCTCAGAACATTGTACGATTCCAAGGAATTCCGCACCTTCCTCTGCACGGTTCTAGGAGAAAAATCCCTGTTTCCCTACGCGGATCCTCTCTCCTCCATTAATGTGCATTACGCCGAAACCGGTCAGGAACTTGGCTGGCACTTCGACAATTCATCCTTTGCCACCACATTGATGATTCAGGAACCTGACGCAGGTGGCGCCTTTGAATATGTCGAGAATGTCCGGGATGCCGATGCCGGTGAAATGAATTTTGAGGGTGTTGCCAATGTTCTGGACGGTAAAACACCTGTTAAAAAGCTGGCGATGAAAGCCGGAGCCCTTGTTCTCTTCCGGGGGCGTAACGCGATTCACAGGGTTGCCCCCGTCGAAGGAGATCGAACAAGAATGCTGGTGGTTCTGGCGTATAACTCTGAGCCCGGGATCGCCCTGTCGGAATCAGCTCGCATGACTTTTTACGGACGTCTGAATTAGGCCTTATACTCTAAGGTCAGACCCTAACCGAACCGGCTCAGGATTTCCGATACATTCAGATCTGCGACTTCCAGCAAAGCATCATAAGGATTCCCCCCAATCCCGAAATGCTCTGCAAAAGCCGGTTCGGTTTTCAAGCCGGATCGCTTTAGAGATCGGATAGCAAGCCGGGCGTCCTCCCCGCCCACTAAAAGAAGCTTGCGCTCCGCCTCCATATGTCGCCAGGCATTTTGCTCCCGAACCGGCCTGTCTTCACCGTATATCTCAATATCAAATGTCACGCAGGAAAAACGGCAGACCGTATAGCTATTTTCTGTGGCGGGCGAGATCACCTCAAAACCCGGCTGGTCGCCGTAATTTTCCGTAAGCAGCCTGGCAAAGGCCGCATGATCGGAAACATCGCATATCACATCGACATCACTGCCCGGAATATCTACATCAATCGGCAGGGTTCCAACAAAAAGCGGGTCATACTGAGACAGGACCGAATAAATTCCAATCGCATTCAGCAGTGTTTCCGCCTGCTCATACCTGACAGACATAATCTCCCTTATCCCTGCTAACTCAAGAATCCAACGCCAAGATATCATCTTCCCATATGATACAGAATTTTCTAGACTGCGTATCATATTATTTGTTGCGAGGCATGGTGTTGACGGAAAAACCTGTTATTGACGACCTGATTGAAGCTTTGCCTTCCCGACTTAATCTGAAGGCCCGCTCCCTTCTGGTGACGGTCTGGGGCGACTCTGTGGCTCCCCATGGCGGCACTGTTTGGCTTGGCAGCCTGATCGATCTCGTCGGTAGCCTCGGACTGAACGAACGGGTCGTTCGCACATCGGTTTTCAGGCTGAAACAGGATGGCCTGCTGGACAGTCAACAATCGGGCCGTCGAAGCTTTTATACCCTTACAAGAACCGGTCAGCACCGGTTTGAAGAAGCGACCCGACGAATTTACAATCACGAGCCCCGTTCCTGGTGTGGTAGCTGGACTCTTCTTTTCACGGAACGGCGGAAGCTGTCTGAAGATCAGAAGCGGCAATTACAGACAGAATTGGGCTGGCTCGGCTTCGGCGACCTCGGATCCGGTATTTTTGCTCATCCCGGCGGCACTTATAAAAGTGTCGCGCGGCTCCTGAATGATCTGGATCTGTCCGATCATGTAGCTGTCATGGAAGCCGGCAGCCTGCCGGAACAAAAATCGGTACCGGTTCATATTCTGGTCCAGAAAGGCTGGAATATTGAGGAAATTGAAACCGGCTATAACGAATTTATCCGCAATTTTTCTCCACTTTTAGTCGCCCTAAGGGAGCAGTCCGCTCTTGATACGAAAAAGTGTTTTATAACCCGGACACTTCTGGTGCATGATTACAGAAGGGCGCTGTTAAAAGATCCAATGCTCCCAGACCCACTCTTGCCGGAAAGCTGGAGCGGGCAGATGGCAAGAGACCTCTTTCGGGACCTGTACCAATTGGTATGGCAAGGGGCAGAACATCATCTGATGGACGTGTTGGAGACAACCAACGGAAAGCTGCCCGATGCGTCCGAGGAATTTCTGTCCCGCTTTGGGGGGCTTCTGGAAGCCTGACGTCCAACTCCCCGGGACCAGAAACCTCATCAGGGCCGAGCTGAGCTAGGGGAGGAATATGGGATCAGGATTGAAAGCCGCCATTATCGGATCGGGACCC
>DIYE01000232.1 GCA_002428885.1 Alphaproteobacteria bacterium UBA6062 | reverse complement strand
TGATTGACAAGAGCCAGGAAAAAGTGGCCGGTGTCGTCCGCCTGAAACTCTATAAGGGCCGCGTCAGTGTCGTGGGCCGAAAAAGTAAATTTTCCCTCTATTCCATGGAGCATGTCACTTTTGAGGAAGACACGGTCTATGATCAGCGGGATGCGGAAGGCTTTATCAAACTCAATGCTCTTCGCCTCCGTTTGCTGCACCGCCAGAAAACGGACTGACCAGCACCAAAAAACAAAGGCGGCTTTAACAGCCGCCTCAGACTGTTGACAAACCCTGTCATATTTTTGGCGGGGTTTCGTTTTTGTGTAATCTGTCTTTTCGAGCGGGTGTTTTTTACAGGCGCAGCAGCTGTTTCTCCCCTAAATCGGCCTCAGGGTCGGTGTTTTGGTCATTGTGAGGGCGATTTTCTTGATATTCTGGGCTGTGGCGGCGAGCAGGCACTGTATTGTGACAGCGGTGAGGCCTCTAAAGCGGGCATATCGGTGACCGTGGAGCTGTTTGGCATCGGCAAAGGAGCGTTCCACCGTCTCCTGTCATCGCTTGTATAAAGCCTTGCCCCAATCGGTGAGACGGTGAGCGTCGGTTCTTTCTCTGGCATCCTGCCACACATGGCGGGTCACGGTTTTCTGATGTTTGGCGTTGCTCGTGCAGGAGGCCAGGAGCGGGCAGGATCTGCATTTATCCGGGTCACTTCTGTAATGACGATAGCCATGGCGATCTGTTGTCGCATAAGGCAAAAGCTGACCTTCCGGGCAGCGATAGGCATCAATATCTGCTTCATAATGATAGTTTCGTTTGGGCAGAAAGCCCTTGCGATGAGGGAGGCGTCGATAACCGGTAACCCCCAGGATCTCCCGGTCTTCCAATCCCTTGGCGATCCCCGCCGTTGCATAGCCTGCATCCAGACCCACCGCTTTAACATCAAGATCAAACCGCTGCCTCTGACGGTCCAGCCTCTCCAGATACGGTATGCTGTCATGCACCGTGGCCGGGGTTGTATGGGTATCGGTGATAATCCCAAGCTTCTCATCCACTGTGCGGTGATCCAGATAAAAGAACCCCTTGGGCTTGCCGTCCCGCACCATATACCCACTCTGTGGATCAGTGCGACTGACCTTGCTCTCTTTTTCCGCCGGCACGCGTTCTTTGGCTTTTAACGGCTTTTTGGCATGGGCGGCGCGGTCTTCCTCAATAGCCAGATCCAGAGCCTCCCAATAGGCGCTCCGGGATTTGACAATCACCTCTTTGTCCCATTTGTTCTTGTTCGCATTGGCTTTCAGGTGGGTACTGTCCGTATACAGCACCGTGCCATCAACCAGCCCGTGCCCTATCGCCTGTTCCACAATATGATCAAAGATATCCTGGGCCACCGACACATCCTGATACCGGCGGCGGCGGTTCTGGCTCAGGGTCGAGGCATCAAACACCTTATCCGTCAGCTTCAACCGCAAAAACCAACGGTAAGCAACATTCACCTCAATCTCCCGAACCAGCTGGCGTTCCGAACGGATCCCGAACAGGTAACCGATAAAAAGCGCTTTGAACATCAGGGTCGGATCAAGCGCCGGGCGGCCATTATCCGCGCAATATAAACCGGCAACACGCTCATGGATAAAACTGAAGTCAATCACCGCGTCAATCTTGCGAAGCAGGTGATCCGATGGAACCAAACTCTCAAGCGTTACCATCTCAAGCTCGGTTTGTTGGGCAGAAGGTTTCTTTAACATGCCCTATTGAATCAAAAATCCCCGCTAAAAGCGAGGACCTTTGTCAGCAGTCTGAGGCGGCTTTAACAGCCGCCTTTTTATTGCCGCCTAATCTCTAGCGACCGAAGGGATCATCCGGATCCTCTTCGAAATCCTGCACCTCTTCCACATAGGGAATATACTGATCCTTGATAAACAGGAAGGCGGCAAACAAAGCCCCGAGAGCGGCCCCCGCAATCAAAATCGTCACGGCATCCGGAAACCAGCTTAAATCCCAATCCAGTCCGAATGTTCCCACCAGGAACAGGATCAGGGCTCCGGGAAGCGCAACAAAAACAACGGCAAAAACGATCCCTGTCAGCGCCCCTGTGGCCGCTGACTTTGCAAATTGCTGAACAGTTTCCTGATCAAAACGCACGCTAATTACCCGACATCTGGTAAAGATGCTTCATCAATACCATTGCTCCGACAAGCCGCCGTTATGGTATTGGCCAAAAGGCAGGCAATGGTCATCGGACCAACCCCGCCTGGCACCGGTGTAATATATCCGGCGATTTCTTTGGCTTCGTCAAAATCCACATCCCCGACCAGCCGTGTTTTACCGTCTTCTTTCGGAACTCGGTTGATCCCGACGTCAATAATTGCGGCGCCCGGCTTGACCCAGTCTCCTTTTACCATCTGCGGCCGCCCGACAGCCGCCACCAGGATATCCGCATTCCTGCAGACTGCGGGAAGATCTTTGGTTCGGGAATGGGCAATCGTCACCGTACAGCTTTCTGCCAGCAGAAGACTCGCCATAGGCTTACCAACAATATTTGAACGGCCGATCACCACAGCATTCAAACCGGACAGATCCCCAAGGCGGTCCTTCAACATCATGATGCAGCCGAGCGGTGTGCAGGGAACCATGGCAGGCAGACCAACAGCCTGGCGCCCGGTATTAATCACATGAAAGCCGTCCACATCCTTGGCCGGATCAATCGCATCCAGAACAGCCATTTCATTAACCTGCGGCGGAAGCGGCAACTGCACCAGGATACCATGAATGCCGGGATCATTATTCAAACGTTCTACGACAGAGAGAACCTCCTCCTCGGAGGTGTTTTCAGAGAGCCTGATCTCTTCGGAGCGCATACCCGCTTCCACTGTCGACCGGTTTTTATTGCGAACATAGACCTGGCTGGCAGGATCTTCGCCAACAAGAACGACAGCAAGCCCGGGCTGTAATCCATGATGTTCTTTTAAAGATGCAACCTGGGACGCGACCCGCTTTTTAACATCTTCGGAGAACGCTCTCCCGTCGATAATCTCAGCAGACATGATTTGACGCCTTCTACTGCTCAATACAGGCGAACCTTTTTTCCAGCGTCCTGACAACGGCGTTCGCCTTTGCGCATATCAGGACCGTCTTGTTCCAATCCGTTATCCCGTTGATCAGCCGTAAATCCCGTTGCATGCACCTTAGGGACTGGGGCAGCATTTTTAGCAATGTTTTTTGATTTATTTTTTGCGTAAGTAAAACGGTATCATGGAGAAGTCAACGTTAAGATTAACCTCCTTAAATCTTCAACATAGGCCAATTGAAGCTATAAGATCTCTTTAACCAAATTTTGTAAAAAGGCGAGTAGAAGAATTAACACGACAGGAGAGATATCTAGACCTCCAAAGGATGGAATAATCTTCCGGATTGGCTTGAGAATTGGTTCTGTAATTTTATACAGAAATTCCCCGACCGTCGCGACGAACTGATTACGGGTATTCACCACATTGAACGCAACCAACCAGCTTAGAATTACTTGGGCGACCAGAAGATAGATAAATATCTGAATGATCGAAATGATCAATATTTCCAGAGATTGCATGTTTCAATCCTGCTTTATGACAACTCCCCTACATTTAGTCATATGGGCCTGCAAGAGCAAGATAACTCTGCTTGGCGGCTTGATAAAATAAGGTCCGCCTTTTGGCGGACCTCTCGTCGACCTGCAATAACTCAGCCTCGCCGGGCAATATTGGTGGCTCGGCCGACATAGTCTTTCACAAACCCGGTAACCAGCTTGACAGGACTGCCGGCAGCCTGCTCGCTCATATCGCTCTTATAGCCGGAAAGCGGCAGACTCTTGTGCATCTTACGGCCGGGAATGTTAAAGGTTATGTTGAGTACGCCGGGCTTAACCTCAAGAGTGTTTAACGTGATTTTGGTTTCACCATACTCAGCATTCGGTTTTCCGGCATAGGCGGCGGCGGCGGCGGTAACCGCAAACAAATTCAACGTCGCAACTGTAAAGACGGCATTAACGGTGACTTTTCCAACCGTCAATGCCTCGACTTTGATCTCATTGGACAGCAAGCTCCAGGGGGAAAACTCAACCGCGAAACTGTCCAGAATCAAAATATCCGGATCTTTTGACCCTGATGATACCCTCAGGTCAGAAAATGAACCTGTTCCCTTGAAAAGATTGAGATCAACGTCACCGACAGTAACCGTCCGGCCCGTGGCACCTGCCCCTAGATCCTTCACAGCTTTTGCAAAACTCTCCTGGAATGAAGCATTAAGATAATAACCACCCGCAACCAGGCCTGCAGTGATCAAGCCGGCCGCCCCCATTGCAAAAACCCATTTTTTGGAACCCATAATATTCTCCAGCCAGAAGTAAAAGGAACATCTAAGAACTCGCTGGATGTGGTTTTTGGTTGAATATTTTCAACAATTCAAACCATATGAGTGTATTCTATATTTTTGATGACTGCCATTTCTGATAACCGGCTCCGAAAAGCAGCATGAGGGGAATACTCGCCGTCAGTCCGGCGCTGTTCGCTGCGATATCCGCCCATTCGAAATGCCGCCCGGTTGCAGGCTGGATGACTTCAATCAGGATGCTCCAGAGGAGCGATATTGTCAGAAGATACATCCGGCTCCTCCGATCCTGCCCGCTTAAGAGCGACAGGATGCCTAACAGGCAATAAGCTCCAAAATGCTGAAATTTATCTCCGATAAGGGAAGCAGGACCCGCGACAGCTTCGAAGGGAAGAAGAGAACCAATGGTTATGCCGATGAGAACGACAAGCCAGGTAGCAAACCACAGGCGCTTTCTCGATAAAAAAGTCATCGTTTATAAGTCTATTCCGGCCAGGCAGCTTTGCATACAAATTGAAAAAAATTTAACCATAACTGTTAATAGTTATTGCATAGAGATTTCGTAGCCTGATATTCGATAGCGTCCCTAGCAGTGACCCGCAAGGAATATTCATGAAAAGCGGCGCGAAGATGGCAGACTTTTTTGAACCTGGACAAGATGAACAAGGCAAACATAATCCCGGACCATGACCTGAAGAGAACAAGAAACAGTTATCCGCTTTCTTCTTCCGTGTTAAGTGGTCTGTTCAGCTTTCTGGACAGCTTCTTCCTGTTTGTCGCGGGCGTGGCTAGCTATGCAGTTGTGGTTGGCGATCCCATTTACATGCGGGAGATCTATCTGTTCGCCATTTGCTTCATTTTCCTGGCCTATTTCTTTGTCGGGCGTTTTGCGGGGATTTATTCCTTTTCTTCCATCCTGTCCCCCTTTATGAATTTCTCCCGGCTTGCGGTGACATGCATCACAACCTTTATGTTACTGCTGGCCATTGCTTTCACGCTTAAAATCTCTGACAGCTTCTCCCGCATATGGATGTACAGCTTCGCCTTCTCGTCCTTTGGCTTGGTCCTGCTCTATCGAATAATCGGCTTTATAACGATCTCTGCGCTCGCCAATCGCGGCGTCTGTACGCGGAATGTTGTTATTTTCGGATCAGGTGAGCAGGCAAACAGACTGATAGAACAGCTATCGCAACGCAAGCCGAACTTTAACCGGGTTATTGGTGTCTTTGATGACCGCCAAACCCGCACCAGCGCCTTGATGAACAACTATCCTCTTCTTGGTAATATTAAAGAGCTGAAAAGGTTTGTCCGCCGGGAACATGTGGATGACATCATTATTGCACTCCCCTGGAATGCAGATGAACGCCAGGTCGATATTGTCAGGCAATTGCGAGAGCTGCCATCCCATGTGCACCTGGTCTCCGACCTGGTTGGCTTTCGGTTCCCCAATAAGCCGTCTCCTACTCATTTTGGCGCCATACCGATGATAGAGGTCATTGATTCCCCTCTATCCGGCTGGGGCGTCATGCTTAAATGGCTTGAAGACCGTATTCTCAGCGGTATCCTGCTTTTAGCTTTCCTGCCAGTCTTATTATGTGTCGCACTCGCTATTAAACTGGAAAGCAAGGGACCGGTTTTCTTCAAACAGAAGCGGTTCGGCTATAACAACCAGATCTTCGAAATCTACAAATTCCGGTCCATGTATTTTGACAAGATTCCGGAAAAAGTAACCCAGCAGGCAACCAAGGATGATCCTCGTATTACCAAAGTCGGTAAATTCATCAGGCGAACCAGCCTGGATGAGCTTCCGCAGTTGCTGAACGTCTTTCTGGGCAGCATGTCCCTGGTCGGCCCCCGCCCTCACGCTGTGGACCATAATGAGGAGTATTCAGAACTGATAGACGGATACTTCGCCCGTCACCGGGTAAAACCCGGGATAACCGGCTGGGCCCAGGTGAACGGATATCGAGGTGAGACGGATACTCTTGAGAAAATGGAAGCCAGGGTCGAGCATGACACATATTACTGCGAAAACTGGTCTTTGTTCTTTGACTTCCAGATTCTGGTCATGACCGCCTTTGTTGGCTTCATCAATAAAAACGCTTATTAGATTGTATTGTCATGTAACTTTTTTATCTCATTTAATAAACCAGGATGTTACATTATCTTATTCTGGTTTGATATTATTAAGGAATTCTCCTTACTGTGCGACTGCACTTGGACTAGCAATGTTGAACACGAACCCTGATGATGAACGCTGAACCAGACTATTACGAGGAAGAATCAAACTCATTTGATCTTGGGCAGATTCTGGCAATCGCAAAACGGCGATTTCTGTTTTTCCTGATACCGGCAGTATTAATCGGCGTTATTGCCGTTGCTGCAGCCTTCCTATTACCTCCAAGATATGAGTCTTCGGGAACAGTGCTGGTTGAATCTCAACAGATCCCTGTAGAACTGGTGCAGTCAACTGTAACATCAGACCCTAATCAGAGGATCACAACCATTCGACAACGGGTTATGACTCGTGCAAATCTACTGCGTATTATCGATAAATACAAAGTCTTCGTAGACGAACGGAAAAAACTATCCGTCACTAAACTTATCGAGGAAATGCAAAGCCTTATTCAAGTTGATGTCATCAGGGCAGGTAATAATAGCCGCGGGCCAACCATTGCATTCAAGGTTTCTTTTCAACATGAATCTCCTGTAGTCGCTGCGAAAGTCGCAAATGAACTGGTCACACTTTTCCTGAGTGAAAACGTCAAAACCAGGACAGCAAGAGCAACAGAGACTACGGAGTTTTTGGAACAAGAAGCCAAAAAACTAAAAGCTGAACTACTCACCGCGGAGACCGCAATCTCCGACTACAAAAAGACAAATAACGAAAACCTTCCGGAACACCTTAATCTCCGTCTCGCCAGACTGGAACGGACAAAAACTGAAATTCAAAGTGTAGAGGATCAGATAAGAGCCCTCCGAGAAGAACAACGCTATCTGGATGTCGAGCTTGCTGCGGCCCTTTCAGATAATGAGTCCGATGAAGAAGATGCTGAAGCTCTCTCTGAGTCGCAAAAAGAACTTGATAAGCTAAAAGACCTGCTCATCGATGCCTCCGTTCGCCTAACTGATGCGCATCCAGATATAAAATCTCTAAAAAGGAGAATTGCAGCTCTGGAAGCAAAAATAAAATCCGAGCAGGAAGCCAGTGCAGAAAATGGAATTGAACGAAAAAGTTTAAACCCTGTCAGCCCAAAGACTCGAAGACTCATTGAGCGTCTGCGGATTCGTGTTTCAAGCACTAAAGAAAATATAGCGAAGCATCAGACAGATCTTGTGGAGCTTCGAGAAAAAGCGACAGATATTGAAGAAAGAATCATCAAAACTCCAGAAGTTGAAAGAGAGCTGATAACACTCACACGCAACCATAGGGAGATTTTTGAAAAATACACCGAACTTCAAAACAAACAAGGCAAGGCTCAGCTAGCTCAAAATCTTGAAGAAGAAAAGAAAGCGGAGCGTTTTATTCTTTTGGAACCACCGATAACACCGACAGAACCCGTTTGGCCCAATCGATTAAAAATAGGCGGTATCGGAGGTTTCTTGGCCTTTGCAGCAGGCATTGGAACCGCTTTTCTGATCGAGCTCGTTGACAAGAGAATACGAACGGCGGCGGAACTTGAAAAGTTGCTTCGGCATCCTCCTCTTGCGTCAATCCCTTATTTGAAAACAGATCGGGATGTGAAGAAGAAACGATACAAAGTTGGCATCATCCTTTTCCTACCTGTAACTTTCGGAATCATAGCAATTGCGTGTCTACATTTATTCTATAAACCTCTGGATATTCTGTTTTATAGAGCATGGGTTTATCTTGAAAAACTCAGTGTGACGCTGTTTTAGGAGATCGATATGGAACGTATTAAAGAAGCTATCTCCAAAGCCCGAAAATCTCAAAAAAAGTCTCCAGGAAGTGATCAGCGGAAACGCGCTCTTGAGGATAATATAGATGAATCTAGCGATACTATTGTCTACAGCGATACCCGCAGCGTTCCCCTAGATCCTCACCATATGGAGGCAAATAGAATAATAACCTTTGATAGTGAAGATCCCGACGCGGTTTCTTTTGATATTCTGAGGACACAAATTCTATCAAAGATGAAAGAAAATGACTGGAAAACAGTGGCTATTACCAGCCCGACCCCCGATTGCGGCAAGACAGTTGTTTCCTTAAATCTAGCGCTTAGCATAGCAAAACAAACAGATAAAACAGCTCTTATTGTCGATTTTGATCTGCGTAAACCGCGCGTTGGGAATTATCTAGGCCTTCCTCAAGAACATTCATTATACGAATATCTGGAAAATCAAGCTGAATTGAAAGACATGCTTGTAAATCCTGGTCTTCCAAGACTTGTCGTCCTCCCCAATTTCACGCCAATCAAAAACTCGGCAGAAACTCTTACATCCCGGAAGGTTAAGTCCCTTGTTCAGGATCTGAAAGACAGATATGAGAGTCGGATCGTTATCTTTGATTTACCGCCCCTGATGGCCGGCGACGATGCAATAGCTTTTCTTCCGCAAGTCGATTGTGTGTTATTGGTTGTTGCCAGTGGTGATACAACCCCTGCGGAAGTCAAAGAGAGCCGGAGACAGCTACAATCATCAAATATGCTGGGTGTTGTTTTGAATAAGGCTTCGGAGAAACGGACGCCTTACTATTACTAATCACGAAAATGCTATGATGAGAAGATTTATATACACACCTTAATCGTGTACACTATCTTCTTTCGGAGCATTTGAGGGAAAACTGACGTGACAAATATGGTGGACACGACAATGGTACGATTTGAGTGGTCAAAGATTTTGCTCTTGCTCTCAACCTTGACTGTACTTGGTTTCTATGCTCCCGATGCAGAGCTTCTCTGGACATCTTGGATGGAACTTGAGGAATTTAGTCATGGTCCGATGATGCTGGCTGTTTCCTTGTTCCTGCTCTGGAAAAGGAGAGCATTACTTTCGTCGCCGGATAATCGGGGACAAATGCTCGGTGTGTTCATAATCTTTCTCTCCATTGCAGTCTACTCACTTGCAATTAAAGCGGGTATCCAGAATGCCCGCCACCTTAGTGTGCTTTCACTCATCTTCGGATTATTTCTTACCTTCGGTGGCTTAACTTATGCGAGATATGTCTTTCCAGCACTTATTCTGCTGCCCTTTGTGGTTCCTCCACCAAGCTTCTTGAACTCTAATCTGTCCTATGGACTCCAGCTCTTTTCAACAGATGTCAGCGTTTTTTCCCTACGAGCAATCGGCGTAACGGTTTTCCAGGATGGAAATATTATTGATCTCGGGAAAATGAAACTCGAAGTTGCCGAAGCCTGTAGCGGTTTGAGATATCTCTATCCCATGATCGGCCTCGGGGCCTTATCTGGCATGCTGTTTGACATTATGCTTTGGAAACGCTGCCTGTTCCTTGTTCTCGCAGCGGCTATTTCTATTATCATGAACAGCGTCCGGATTTTCCTGACGGGTGCCTTTGTGGAATTCACTGATATGGGCGTTTCAGAAGGCTTCTTCCACCTCTTCGAAGGCTGGGTCTTCTTCCTTATCTCTTTTGTTATCGTATTGGGAGCCTGCTGGCTAACCTTGACAAAGAAGGAAAAAGCCACTGTTGGAAACGGCGTACTAAATGTAAGCGATGTGGAACCCACTCATGCGGAAATAAGCATCAAAACACCTGTCTTCAGTGCCATCGCTCTCTGTGTTGCTCTTGTTCCTGTAACGTTGTACCTAAGAAACCTGGAGCCAACCATTCCTGCCCGAACAAGCTTCTCAAGCTTCCCGCTCAAAATCGGTAACCTGATTGCTGAAGAGGATCAAATTCCGGGTATCGAAGCACAGATCTTGCAGATGAGCGACTATTTCCTAGGTCATTATAAAGAACAAGGCTTGCCGCCAATTTCATTGTTCATCGGATACTATGATCAACAATCCGCTGGCCGCACACCACACTCGCCCCGTGTCTGTATTCCGTCTGGCGGTTGGGAAATACGAAATCTGGAGACTGTTGAGCTGATGAAAGACGGCAAACCGGTTCCCGTCAATCGTGTCCTCATCGGTAAAGGGGAGCAGAAGCTGCTCGTTTATTATTGGTTCCAGCAAAGAGGCAAATTTATTGCCAATGAATATGCGGCGAAATTTAATCTGCTGCTGGGTGGCCTGACCTCCTCAAGAACAGATGGTGCCCTGGTAAGGCTTTCCATGCCGATCTCTTCAACAATGTCGGAAGTGGTTGCCGACAAGAGGCTTGAAGAGTTTTCCAGCAACTTGTTCCCGGTACTACCGAAATATATTCCGGACGCTTAAAAGAAACAGGCAACAACCAGGATACAAGATCTGTGACAACTGTTAAAATTGCAGCCTTTTCCTTAAACAACGCCGGCGGAAATCCCGCCGGCGTTGTCATTAGCGACAGCATGCCGACAGGTCCTCATATGCAGGCTATAGCGAAAGACATCGGTTATTCAGAAACAGCCTTCCTCGAACCATGTGGAGATGAATGGCGCATACGATATTTTGCGCCCGAACAGGAAGTACCGTTCTGCGGACATGCTACAATCGCGTCGGCCGCAGAATTAGGGAGGCAATACGGAGCAGGTCACTACACTCTTATTCTTAACAATGCTAAAATTACTGTAGAAGCGATTGATCAAGGCAAAAGTCGCTGGGCCGGGGTCCTGACGTCACCACCGACGAGATCCGGACCGGCACAAAAAGAACTGTTAAGCAGTTGTCTGAAGACTTTTAATTTCGACAGCATAGATATTGATCCTCGCTTCCCACCAGCAATCGGCTCGGCCGGTGCCTCGCATCTGCTGCTGGGACTGAAGGATCGCCAAACGCTATCCGCCATGCAGTATGACTATAACACCCTGCGGGACATTATGCTCGAACACGGCCTGACAACAGTTAATCTGTTTCACTGTCAGGACGAGAAAGTAATTTATAGCCGCAACCCTTTTGCAGCCGGTGGTGTTTACGAAGATCCCGCCACCGGAGCTGCAGCGGCCGCTCTGTCTGGATATCTTCGGGATATTGGCTGGATACCAGCAGGCCGAATATCAATCTTTCAGGGCCAGGAGATGGGTCGCCCTTCAAGAATCACGGCAGACATCAATATAGAACCGGGAAGTGGTATCCGGATTTCAGGTGACACACGCTCCATCAAACCTGAGGAATAAGCAGTCTATTGTTCCGTCATAGCGCGACTGAAACTCAGCAAAATCGGATTTAAGAAATAATCAAGGGCCGTGCGTTCACCGGTTGCAATCATCACATCCGCCTGCATACCGGGCTTCAACTGATCCGCTGTCAGGTTGCTACCGGCAAGATCGTCAATCTTCACTTGAGCCTGATAATAATAAGCACCTGTCCGTTCGTTCAGGATACTATCGGCTGATACCCCGACAATCGTGCCTTCAACCGGCTTTGACGTTCTCTGGCTAAAGGCCGGGAAGCGGATATGCGCATCGGCTCCTATCCGGACAACATCAATATCCGTCGGGTTAACCTCAGCCTCAACAATCAATGCCTGGTCAACCGGTACGATATCCATCAGTGCCTCACCGGAAGCGATAACAGCACCGGCTGTATGGATGTTCAGATTGACAATGATGCCACTTGTTGGCGCCTTGACCTCTGTCCTATCCATCACATCAACTGCCGCACGCTCCTGTTCTTCCAGATCGAATAACAAAGACTGCACTGTCTTAAGCTCGGCGACAGCTTCATTCAGTGTCGCATTTCCAAGCTCAGTTATTTGCAATCGGATCTCACCGATTGCCTGTTTTGACTGGGCAATCCGTGCAATATTCTGACTGCGGTTTCCGAAGAGTTCTGACGCTGTTCGCTCCAATGCCCTTAACCGCGTCCTTTTTGCCAGCTTCTTTTCAACCAGTTGTCGGACATCCTTTAATTCTTCTCGAATCAGCTTTAACTGGGTATTTCCGGATGCAATCTGCCCCTGTAACCCCTTAATCTCTTCTTCAAGCTGAGCAATTTTCTGTTCGAGAATTGTTATCTGCCCTTTTCGGGCCAGATTGCGAGCCTTAAAGATATTCAGCTGCCCGTCCATCGCTTCTTTCGTATTCGGATCTGACTGCCTCTTTAAAAGCCAGTCAGAAAAAACAACCGCGTCGGCATTATCTCTTTCTGCCACCAGACGAGCCATCTCAGCCAGGGCGACCATCTTGCGACCCTGAATGAGTTTGAGCGAAGCTTCAGCTTGCGTCTGCTCCAGAGAAACCAAAACATCGCCCTTTGTGACAAGATCCCCGTCTTTAACCTGGATCTGCCGCACAATACCGCCTTCAAGATGCTGGATGGTTTTCCGACTCCCTTCCACGCTCACAACGCCTGTTGCAAGGGCAGCGCTATCGAGCGGCGCAAAGGCGGCCCACCCCATAAAGCCACCAAAGAAGAGGGAGACTAAAAGGAAACCAGCAAAAATCGGCTTGGCCACCCCCATGGTGTCCTGAGCCG
>DIYE01000370.1:3992-4117 GCA_002428885.1 Alphaproteobacteria bacterium UBA6062 | reverse complement strand
CACCGAAGGCCGGTTTTTCAAGCCCTCTGAACGGCACCTTTCTCTGCTGATGGTCGACCAGACCATGGCGCAGAGAAAGCTTTGTCAGAAGGCCCGAAAAACCGGTCAAATGCTTCCTATTAAGC
>DIYE01000370.1:0-3912 GCA_002428885.1 Alphaproteobacteria bacterium UBA6062 | reverse complement strand
CAAATGCTTCCTATTAAGCAAAATATGCTCTAAGGCGCCGTTGTTGCGCCTTTTTTCTTGGGCATTCAACAAGGTAAGGAATAGATGAAAGCTCGCGTTACAATCTCACTGAAAAACGGTGTTCTGGATCCGCAGGGAAAAGCCATCGAACATGCCCTTCACAGCCTCGGCTTTGATCAGGCCGGTGACGTCCGTCAAGGCAAGATTATCGAGTTTGACCTGGGAAGCATTTCCGCGGAAGACGCACAGGACGAGGTTGACAGAATGTGCCGTCAGCTTCTGGCTAATACAGTCATTGAGAATTACTCAATCGAACTGCTGGATTAATCTCTTTCAAGGAGGCTGAGGATTATGAAAGCAGCTGTAATTGTCTTTCCCGGATCCAACTGCGATCGCGATATGAAAGTCGCTTTTGAGCAATCCAGCGGAAAACCGGCCCAGATGGTCTGGCACGCGGATAGTGAACTGCCCGATTGTGACTTGATCGGTATTCCAGGCGGATTTTCCTATGGCGACTATTTGAGATGCGGCGCCATAGCCGGTAATTCACCGATTATGAAGGAAGTTGTTAAAAAAGCCGCTTCCGGAACCCCGGTCCTGGCCGTTTGTAACGGATTTCAGGTCGCGACCGAAACCGGCATGCTGCCGGGTGCTCTGCTTCGCAACGCCAACCAGAAATTTATCTGCAAGGATGTGGATCTGAAGGTCGTCTCGGAAAATGACCGCTTTGTCGGCGGCTTCGAGACTGGCCAGGTTGCCCGCCTGCCGGTTGCCCATCATGACGGCAACTATTTTGCCGATGACGAGACGCTTGCCCGTCTTGAAGGCGAAGGACAGATTGCCTTCAAATATGCGGATGCAGACGGCAATGTAACGGATGAGACCAATATCAACGGTTCGTGCAACAATATCGCCGGGATCTATAACCAGGCCGGTAATATTCTTGGCCTGATGCCCCATCCGGAACGCCTGATCAGTGAACAGTTGGGCGGCACCGACGGCAAAACCCTTATCGATACCCTTATCAATTCCCTGAACTGATCGACGACATGACCGAAATTACCAAAGAAATAGTCGCTGAACACGGATTGTCGGAAAGCGAATATGAGCGTGTTCTTGATATCCTGGGCCGGGAACCAAACCTGACCGAACTCGGTATCTTCTCTGTAATGTGGAGCGAGCACTGTTCTTATAAATCCTCCAAGAAATGGCTAAAAACCCTACCGACGGAAGCCCCCTGGGTGATCTGTGGTCCAGGTGAAAATGCTGGTGTTGTCGATATCGGAGACGGACAAGCCGCCATTTTCAAAATGGAAAGCCATAACCACCCCTCTTATATCGAACCCTATCAGGGGGCAGCAACCGGGGTTGGCGGCATTCTTCGCGATGTTTTCACAATGGGCGCCCGTCCGGTCGCCAATATGAACGCCCTGCGTTTCGGTCGTCCGGATCATCCGAAAACAAGGCACCTGGTCTCCGGCGTGGTGAGTGGTATCGGTGGATACGGCAACTGCATGGGTATTCCCACGGTTGGCGGTGAAACCAACTTCCACAGTTCCTATGACGGCAACATCCTGGTCAACGCCATGACGGTTGGCCTCGCGGATACAGACAAGATTTTCTATTCCGCTGCTGCCGGTATCGGAAATCCGGTGGTTTATGTGGGATCAAAAACCGGCCGGGACGGCATTCATGGCGCAACCATGGCTTCCGCTGAATTTGATGATGACAGTGAAGAAAAACGCCCAACCGTTCAGGTGGGTGATCCGTTTACGGAAAAACTGCTGCTCGAAGCCTGTCTTGAACTGATGGCTACTGATGCCATTGTCGCCATTCAGGATATGGGTGCTGCCGGTCTTACCTCCTCCTCATTCGAGATGGCGGATAAAGGCGGTGTCGGTATCCAGCTTGATCTCGACAATGTTCCCATGCGCGAAGAAGGTATGACTCCATACGAAATCATGCTCTCTGAAAGCCAGGAACGGATGCTGATGGTTCTCAAGCCGGGCCGGGAAGATGAAGCGCGGGCAATTTTCGAAAAATGGGAGTTGGATTTCTCGGTTATCGGATCTGTGACCGATACGGGCCGGATGGTCCTGACCATGCATGGCGAGAAAGTTGCCGATCTGCCGGTCGCGCCGCTCGCCGATGCTGCGCCGGAATATGATCGTCCCTGGGTCAAGACGGAAGCACCGGCAGCGATCAACGGGAATGATGTCGCTGAAAGCAATGATCTCGGCGCAGCCCTCTTGAAAATTATGGGCTCTTCCGAAATTGCCAGCCGAAAATGGATCTGGGAACAATATGACCATATGGTCATGGGTGACACCATCCAGAGACCAGGCGGCGATGCTGCCGTTGTCCGGGTCCACGGCACAGATAAAGCCCTGGCCATTACCACAGACTGTACGCCGCGCTACTGCTATGCCGATCCGGAAACCGGTGGTGCACAGGCGATAGCGGAAACCTGGCGGAACCTGACAGCAACCGGTGCAACCCCTCTTGCCGTCACCGATTGCATGAATTTCGGTAATCCGGAGCGGCCGGAGATTATGGGTCAGTTTGTCGGCTGTATCGATGGCATGCGTAAGGCCTGCACGGAACTCGACTATCCGGTCGTATCCGGCAACGTCTCCCTTTACAACGAAACCAATGGAACCGGCATTCATCCGACCCCGGCCATCGGCGGCGTCGGGGTTCTGAAGCAATCAGACCACATGTCGACGATTGCCTTCAAAAACGAAAAGGATGTGATCCTTCTGGTTGGTGAAACCACTGGTGAAATGGGCCAAAGCATCTATTTGCGGGAAATTGAAGGCCGTGAAGAGGGCGCCCCGCCTCGGGTAGATCTGCCGGCGGAAAAACGGAACGGCGACTTCGTCCGTGCAGCCATTCATGACGGTCTTGTAACAGCCTCCCATGATGTTGCCGATGGTGGTCTCGCTGTTGCGCTTGCAGAAATGGCGCTGGCCGGCAATTTGGGGGCTGAAATCTTCCAGCATAAAACCGACCTCACTCACACAGCTTACCTGTTTGCGGAAGACCAGGCACGGTATGTGATCACAAGCTCTTCGCAAGATGCGGAAAAACTGTTAGAAAGAGCTATGGAGGCAGGTGTTCCAATTGAAATTATTGGAACAACCGGTCAAAATGAATTGAATATAGCGGATATGCTGCACATATCTGTATCAGACATCCGGGACAGGCACAGTAACTGGCTGCCCTCTCTGATGGATCGCTAGAGCAGGAGTAAGACTATATGGCAATGGATGCAGGTGAAATCGAACGCCTCATTATGGAAGGCATCCCTGACGCTCAGGTCAAGATTACAGACTTGAGAGGTGATGGGGATCATTATGCCGCCCTGGTGGAATCTCCCGCTTTTGAAGGTATTCCCCGTGTCAAACAGCACCAGATGGTGTATGAAGCTCTTAAAGGAAAAATGGGCGATGATCTGCATGCCCTTGCATTGCAGACATCAGTTCCCAAAAGCTAATTCAGTTTTAAGTTTAAGAAGGATCTGCAAATGCTTGATCAAGCAACTGAAGAACGGATCAAACAGGAAGTTTCTTCCAATGATGTTGTTCTGTTCATGAAGGGAACGGCAATTTTTCCGCAGTGCGGATTTTCTGCGACAGCCGTTCAAATTCTGTCTCATCTGAATGTTAAATTCCACAGCATTGATGTCTTGAGCGATCCCAGCATTCGTGAAGGGATCAAATTTTTCAGCGAATGGCCGACAATCCCCCAGCTTTATGTAAAGGGTGAGTTTATCGGCGGCTGCGATATCATGCGCGAAATGTTCGAAACCGGCGAATTGCAGAGCCTCTTTACCGAGAAGAATGTGGTACAAGCAACAGCATAACGCGTCCTTGACCAAATTTTCAGGCGGCGCCTCTCCGGCGCCGTTTT
>DIYE01000266.1 GCA_002428885.1 Alphaproteobacteria bacterium UBA6062 | reverse complement strand
GTCAGATCCAGAAAGACGAAGATCAGGCCAAAGGTCACGAGGACCTGGTTCATGGGACCCGCTTTTCGCATACGCTGAATAAAGCCCATATAGAGAACCAGTCCCGCCGCTGCCACGGCAATGGGGGCTGCTGCAAAGCCTGCCCAGTAGGAACCGGCAAAGCTCGCGGCACTGACCGCGGCATAGGCGCCGAAGGCATAGAGGGCACCGTGGGCCAGATTAACAAAATGCATCAAGCCGAAAATGACCGTGAGGCCAATGGATAGCAGGAAGAGAAGCATGGAAAGCTGCAGGCCGTTAAGGGTCTGCACAATCCAGAAAGAAAGATCCGTCATGACTTATACCGGTTTTCAGATCAGAAAAGGGATCCGGAGAAAAACCGGATCCCGATTGCCCGATCAAGGCTGATTACATTTTACAGCCGTTGACGCCGTCCTGGACATTTTCAATAGTGCCCAGAACTTTCTGCGTCAGAGTGCCGTTCATTTCGATAGTCTCATACACATAGATATTCTGGATCACGTTATTGGTCTTTGGATCGATTTTCATCGGACCGCGCGGACCGGTATAACTGACCGTCGGCAGTGCTTTTGCAATGGCTTCGCGATCCGTTGCACCGGTTTTGACGGCTTCAACGAGAGAGCGTCCGGCGTCATATCCCTGAACGGCAAATTCAGAAGGGGAGCGTCCGTTTTTGTCTTTAAAGACACTAACGAATTTTTTGTTCTCCGCTGTATCGAGGGTCGGGGCATAATGCAGTGATGTCACAACACCCTTGGCGGCTGCACCTTGTGCTTTTACATAAAGCGGTGAGGTCAGGAAGCCGGAACCATAAAGCGGCTTATCTTTCTTCAGGCCGAACGCGTCATACTGTTTGACGAAAGCGATGGCTTCGCCGCCTGCATAAAATGTAAAGACGGCATCGGCATCGGAGGCACTGGCTGTGGTCAGGTAAGGGCCGAAGTCCTTGGTTTTACGGAACGGTGTATAAGTACCGCCAACAATTTTCCCGCCGGCTGCTTCAAAGCCTTTGGTGAAGGCCTCGATCATCTGATGACCGGCCGCATAGTCCGGGGCCAGGGTGTAGACTTTACGAATGCCGTTATCATACATCCATTGTCCCATAGGGCGATTAACCTGGGCATTGGAGAAGGAAACCCGCGTAATATAGGGACTGCATTTGGCGCCTGTTGCGGCGGTATTACCGGCATTGGCAACGATCAGCGGCACTTTTGCACCGTCAACAAAGTCGCGTACCGCCCCAAGAACACCGGAAGAAACCAAACCTACCAGGACATCGGCTTTATCCTGCAGAACCAACTTGCGGGCTTTGGCAAGGCCAACCGGCGGCTTAACTTCAGTGTCTTCCTTAATGATGTTGAATTTGTCGGCCATGCCGGATTCTTCAATGGCCTGCATGAAGCCGCCTTCAATCTCCTTGCCGAGAGACGCATAAACGCCGCCGTAAGGCAGCAGCAGACCAACATCAATTTTATCAGAGGCGGCGGCTGATTGGGCCGACGCCAGAAGAGTGGCGCCTAGCAGTGCGCTCGTCATTATCTTATTCATTATATCCTCCCGAATGGATAATCAGGATGCAGTTGGTATGCACCTTCCTGCATAAAATTAAGCGTATCTTAAGCACTCCTAGATAACAAGCATTATAATGCATACTTCAAAATAATTTGAAAAATAGATATAACAAATTGATAAATATAGATATTTATAAAAATGATTATGATTTAATAGAAAATTTCAACGCGATATCTTGCATTCATGCTGGTGTGTAGGCATAATAATGCAGTACACAATAAAGCTCTGATAAACCGTATTGAAAAGAACGGTGGGCTTTGCGGAATATGATTGTATTCCCGTTAATTTGTCTAGGGAGGATGGAATGCTGGAACAGCAGAACGGTAACGCGGCGCTTTATTTTGTTGATCGTCATATACAGGAGGGACGAGGTGACAAAGCCGCATTTAAGGATGCTGTCGAGGGAGGTCGTACACTGACCTATGCCGAACTGGCGGATAAAACGGACCGAATGGCGGCGCTTTATGCGCAGTTTGGTTTGCAGCGCGAAGATCGAGCCGTCATGATCACGCAGGATACTGTGGATTTTCCGGTTATCTTCTGGGGTAGTTTAAAGGCCGGCATAATACCTGTTCCTGTTAATACTCTGCTGTCTTCTGATCTCTATGCGGCCATCCTTAAAGATAGCAGAGCTAAAGCTTTATTTATTTCCAGCGATTTACTCCCTTCTGTTGAACCCATCTTGCAGGATATTCACGATCTTAAGGCTGTGTTTATCGTTGGTGGAGAGGCGGGATATCATCATTCTTATGAGGAGGCTATTGAGCAGGCTGAGCCACGTTGTCCGGTTCAGGCGTCTGCTGACGAGTGCGCTTTCTGGCTCTATTCTTCAGGATCGACCGGCCAACCAAAAGGTGTCAGGCATGTTCACGGCAGTTTGAAAGCAACGGCGGATACTTACGGTGCAGATGTGCTTGGGATTGAAGAAACGGATACGGTTTACTCCGTTGCCAAGCTGTTTTTTGCATATGGTCTTGGGAATGGAATGACATTTCCTTTGTCTGTTGGCGCAACTGCCGTTTTGTTTCCGGGCAGGCCTACGCCGGACACGGTCTTTAACGTTATGAAAGGCTTTGAGCCGACAGTCTTTTGTGGTGTTCCAACCCTCTATGCGGCCCTTGTTGCCGCAATGGGGGAAGAAAAACCATCGGGCTTCGGGCGGCTGAGGCGTTGCATTTCGGCGGGAGAGGCCCTGCCAAATGAAATCGGCCGTCGCTGGCATGAGATTACCGGCGTGGATATTCTCGATGGTGTCGGGTCAACGGAAATGCTCCATATCTTTTTGTCAAATGTCCCGGGAGACGTGGTTTACGGTACCTCGGGGAAGGCGGTTCCGGGATATGATTTACGCGTTGTAGATGAAAACGGGCAGGAGGTCGCCGTTGGTGAAATCGGTGAGCTGCTGGTGAACGGGCCATCTGCTGCAGAAGGTTACTGGAATCAGAGAAGCAAGAGCCGCAGCACTTTTGAGGGATGCTGGACGCGGACGGGCGACAAATATGAAAAGCAGGCGGACGGCAGGCTTGTTTACTGTGGGCGTACGGACGACATGTTTAAGGTCAGCGGAATTTGGGTGTCGCCTTTTGAGATCGAGCAGGCATTGGTAACGCATCCGGATGTGCTTGAGGCGGCCGTTGTTGCTGCAACAGATGATAATAATCTCGAAAAGCCGAAAGCTTTTGTTGTTCTGCAATGCCAGCAGGCACAGGACGGGTTGGAGGAAAGTCTAAAAGATCACGTGAAGGAGTCGGTTGGCAAGTGGAAATATCCCCGCTGGGTGGAGATCGTCGATGATCTGCCTAAAACAGCGACAGGGAAAGTCCAGCGGTTTAAGCTCCGCCAGAGTTAAGAACAGGACCTTTTTATGATGTGGCGCGATCAGGAAGTGGTGCGGTTCCGTTCCGGCGGTGCCGCCCTTGAGGGTATATATCATGGTCCGGAACCGGAGACGGGTGAGCCGGTATTCGTTTTGCTCCATGAAGGATTAGGATCCATTGCGTTGTGGCGGGATTTTCCCGAGAAGCTAGCGCAAACGACAAGGGTCAGTGTTTTTTCCTATTCTCGGCAAGGATATGGAAATTCCGATCCCGTGCCGCTACCCCGTCCCATTGACTATATGGGAGAAGAGGCGGTCAGCGTTCTACCGGAAGTGCTGGATCATCTGGGGCGCGATAACACCATTCTGCTCGGGCATAGTGACGGGGCGTCAATAGCGGCTATCCATGCAGGACGGATACAGGATACCAGGGTAAAGGCTGTTATTCTTCTGGCACCGCATTTTTTTGCAGAACCGGAAAGCGTAACCGCCATCGAGAAGGTTAAGTCGGCTTTTGAAACAACGCATCTTCGCGAAAAGCTGTCCCGCTATCATCTGGATGTGGAAGGGGCTTTTTACGGCTGGAACCGGGCTTGGCTCGATCCTGCATTTTTGAGATGGAATATTGAGGATGTCTTGCCGGGCATTCAGGTTCCTTTGTTGGTGATACAGGGGCTTGATGATGAGTATGGAACGCTGAGGCAGATCGAAGCCCTTGAAAAAGGTCTCCGACAATCTCCTGATAAGCTTATCCTCGAAGGGTGTGGTCATGCTCCTCATCTTGAATGTGAAGATCAGGTTCTGAAAAAGATTGTATCTTTCCTAAATAATAATATTAGAAAATCTGTCTAACGCATTGATATGTTATATCCATATCGCATATTTCCAGATGGCCCCTATAGGCCCGGAAAAACCGCAAGGCCTTTAGAGAGTGATGTCCTGAAAGGTCAGATATCTGCTCTTCCGGCAGATATAACATCTGAAAACTGGCGGAGTGCCGACGCTTATTTTCAGGGAGTTGCGTTTTTTAACAGTCAGTTTTATTGGGAAGCCCACGAAGTCTGGGAGGGGGTCTGGATGCATTGTCCCCCCAATAGCCGGGAGAAATATCTCCTTCAAGGGCTGATACAGATGACCAATGCAGCATTAAAGGCCTCTACTGGCATGCCTGGTGCTGCAGAAAGGTTGATCGCGTTGTCGGAAGGTTTGCTTGAAGAAGCTTTCAGACGTGATGAAGGTCCGGTTATGGGGGTGGCAGGACGTAATGTTCGGAATATTCTCCGGTCTTTGAAAGAGGGGTTCGGGGGCGAAAAAAGCGAGGACAAGAGCATTCCGGTGCTTGAAATTGAATAAAATATGCATTATAATGCATAAAAACACAAGATATTTCGAAATTATTACGAGATATATGAGATTTAACGCTAGACAAAATGCAATAAAATGCATTATATCGCTATATAAGTGAGCAGAGGAGAGCTGTTGTGACCAAACGCATCGATTTTCAGGTGGATCCTAATTCCTATCGGCACTGGCGGATAGAGTATGATGGGGATGTCGCCAATCTTTTTATGGATGTGGATGAAAAAGGCGGTTTGTTCGACGGTTATGAGCTGAAGCTTAATTCCTACGATCTGGGTGTCGACATTGAGCTTGCGGATATTGTGCAGCGTATGCGGTTTGAACATCCGGAAGTTAAGGCGATTGTTATGCAATCCGGTAAGGATAAGGTCTTCTGCGCAGGCGCCAATATTCGGATGCTGGGGGGAGCGGCTCACGCTCATAAAGTGAATTTCTGTAAATTTACCAATGAGACACGGAATACTTTTGAAGCAGCAGGTGAAGATTCAGGGCAGCATTATATAAGTGCTGTCCGTGGTGCCTGTGCCGGTGGCGGTTATGAACTGGCTCTCGCCTGTGATTATATTATGCTGACGGATGACGGCTCTTCCAACGTTGCTTTGCCGGAAGTTCCGCTATTGGCTGTTTTGCCGGGAACCGGGGGGCTGACCCGCGTAACCGATAAACGTAAAGTGCGGCGGGATCTGGCAGATGTTTTCTGCTCTCTCGAAGAAGGTGTGCGGGGGCAGCGGGCCAAGAAATGGAACCTGGTGGATGAGGTGGTTGCCAACTCCAAATTTGACGAAACGGTTCAGGCCCGGGCCAAAGAGATTGCAGCAAAATCCAGCCGGGCATCCGCAGATAACGGTGTTATGTTGACACCGCTTAACCGGACTTTTGAAGAGAATGGCAGCGTAACCTATTCTACAGTAGAAGTTGAAGTTGATCGTGATAAGGGGTTGGCAACAATCAATATTTCCGGTCCAAAGGATGCGGCGCTATCCTCTGTCGAGCAATTGACACAGGAAGGAGCAGAGGCCTGGGTCTTGCGCTGTGCCCGTGAATTGGATGATGCTATCCTGCATCTGCGTCTGAATGAGTTGGAACTTGGTGTTATCGTCTTTGGTACCCAGGGAGATGCGGAAGCCGTTGCGGCGCATGAGCAGTTCCTGCTGGACAACAAGAATCACTGGCTTGCCAAAGAAATCCTGCTTTACTGGAAACGTGTCCTGAAGCGTATCGATATGACATCCAGGTCCCTGGTTGCCCTGGTGGAGCCTGGCTCCTGTTTCTCAGGTATGCTGGCGGAGATCCTGTTTGCCGTGGATCGCAGCTATATGGCCGAAGGTGAGTTCGAAGGGGATAATCGCCCCGTTGCCGCCATTAGGCTGACAGATGGTAATTTTGGAAGCTATCCGATGTCCAACGATCTAACCCGTTTACAGACCCGTTTCCTGGCCGACCCGTCGCAAGTCGATGCTGCTGAGAAAGCGAAAGGGGAACCTCTAAATTCTGAGAATGCAGATGAGCTTGGGCTGGTAACATATTGTTTTGATGATATTGATTGGGAGGATGAAGTTCGAATTTTCCTTGAAGAACGGACGAATTTCTCACCCGATGCGATGACCGGTATGGAAGCAAATTTACGCTTTGCTGGACCGGAGACGATGGAGACCCGCATTTTTGGCCGTCTGACGGCCTGGCAGAACTGGATTTTCCAGCGCCCCAATGCGGTAGGAGAAAATGGTGCCCTGCAACGGTATGGAACCGGCATCCGGGGTGAATATGATATGCGCCGGGTTTGATCCGGTTCGGTATTAACAGGACGCAGCAGACGTCCGGACGGAGATGAAAGGCTGAGGGACGAGAGATGGTTGATCTTATGGATGTAAGTTATGATACACAAATTCCGAATAATGTCGGGTTGTCATCGGACAAGCGTGTTCTCAAGGCTCTGGAACGTTGGCATCCAGGTTACATTGACTGGTGGAAAGGGCTCGGTCCTGACGGATTTCATGAAAGCCAAGTTTACCTCAGGACAGCCGTCAGTGTTGATCCGAAAGGCTGGGCAAAGTTTGATTATGTGAAAATGCCGGAATACCGGTGGGGTATCCTTCTGGCGCCCCAGGTTGAAAACCGGACCATTCCCTGCGGTGAGCATTATGGTGAGCCTGTCTGGCAGGAAGTGCCGGGTGAATACCGTTCCATGCTCCGCCGCCTGATCGTGATCCAGGGGGATACGGAACCGGCTTCCGTCGAGCAGCAACGTTATCTTGGCCTTACAGCGCCGTCCCTTTATGACATGCGGAACCTGTTCCAGGTAAATGTGGAAGAGGGACGTCACCTGTGGGCCATGGTCTATTTGCTGCAGAAGTATTTTGGCCGGGACGGACGTGAAGAAGCCAACGAATTGCTGCGCCGTCAATCCGGTTCCGAAGAAGCGCCGCGTATGCTGGGTGCCTTCAATGAAGAAACACCGGACTGGCTGTCTTTCTTCATGTTTACGTATTTCACGGATCGCGACGGCAAGATGCAACTGGAAAGTCTGGCGCAATCCGGATTTGATCCGCTATCCCGGTCCTGTCGCTTTATGCTGACCGAAGAAGCCCATCATATGTTTGTTGGTGAAACCGGTGTCGGCCGGGTGATCCAGCGGACCTGTGAAGCTATGAAAGAGGCCGGTATCGACGATCCTTATGATCTGGATGCCGTTCGTAATCTGGGTGTCATTGACCTGCCGACAATTCAAAAGAAACTGAACCTGCATTATACCCTGTCCCTGGACCTGTTCGGCTCAGAGGTATCCACCAATGCGGCGAACGCGTTTAATGCCGGGATCAAGGGACGGTATCAGGAAACAAAGATTGATGATGATCATCAGTTGAAAAACGCCACCTACCCGGTGACCCGTCTTCTGGATGGTCAGATCATTCTGGAAGATGTGCCGGCCTTGTCGGCCATCAATATGCGCTTGCGGGATGACTATATCAAAGATGCCGCCGGCGGCGTTAAACGCTGGAATGCCATTATCAAAAAGACTGGTGTTGATTTTGAAATGATCATTCCTCATCAGGCATTCCATCGTCAGATCGGCGAATTCTCAGCCATTTGTACAACACCGGACGGCAAGATGATTTCCCGGGAAGAATATGAGAGCCGTAAAGATGAATGGCTGCCGTCTTCTGATGACTCGTCTTATGTTCAATCCCTGATGAAACCATGCCTGGAGCCGGGTAAATATGCCAGCTGGATTGCACCACCACGTATCGGCATTGACAACAAGCCGGGTGACTTCGAGTATGTTCAGCTTCACGACTCATAAGAAAGTCGGAATGAATAACAGGGCCGGTTCTCCGGCTCTGTCCTGAGTTAGATGAATTGCGAAACGGGTTATGAGCGCTCCTCAAAAACAACATGTGATTGATCCGGAAATCTGCATCCGCTGCTATACCTGCGAAGATGCCTGCCCGGTCGATGCGATCACCCACAATGACGACAATGTGGTTGTGGATTTTTCCAAATGCGATTTCTGCATGGATTGCATTGCGCCTTGTCCGACGGGGTCAATCGATAACTGGCGTGTGGTGACTGAGCCTTACAGCCTTGATGATCAATATTCCTGGATGGAACTGCCGGAACAGGAGGAAATCGCTGAAAAAGATGGCGGCGGAAATATTGAAGCGCTTGACGGATCAATAGAAGCCCTATTGAACCAGGCTCATGCGGGAGCCGGGGGAAAAGCACAGGCGCCTGCCTCGGCTTCCAAACCGACCATCAATTTATTTAATCTGGGTAATCCGGCAGAAGCTGTTGTTCAGGGGAATTTCCGCCTGACATCGGAAGAGGCCGATAGTGATATCCGGCATATCATTCTGGATCTTGGCAGCCAGACCTTTCCGGTTCTGGAGGGGCAGAGCGTCGGGATTACGCCGCCCGGCATGGATGAAAACGGTAATCCCTATCTGCCGAGATTATATTCCATTTCAAGCCCGCGGGATGGAGAAAGGCCGAATACCAACAACCTCTCGCTGACAGTGAAGCGGGAACCTCATGGTATCTGTTCCAATTATGTCTGTGATCTGGAAAAAGGCGCGACAGTTAAATTGACAGGACCTTTTGGCGCAACTTTCCTGATGCCCAATGATCCCCAGGCCAATCTGCTGATGATCTGTACAGGGACCGGTTCTGCACCTTTCCGGGCTTTCACCATGCGGCGGCAACGGACAGCGCCTGAGAGTAATGCGAGCCTGACCTTGTTCTTCGGGGCGAGGACACCGGATTCGCTGCCCTATTTCGGTCCGCTCGCCAAGGTGCCGGATACGGTTCTCAACAAGCAACTGGTTTTCTCCCGTGTCGACGGGGCAAAAAAAGAATATGTTCAGGAGCGCATGATTGCCGAAGCCGAACTGGTAAGCGATCTGTTGAAATCTCAGGATACCTATATCTACGTGTGTGGCCTGAAGGAAATGGAAGAAGGGGTCGAGGATGCCTTTGAAACCATTGCCAGCAGTTCAGGACTGAACTGGTCTGATATCCGTAACCAGCTTCGAGAAGACGGTCGCTATCACGTGGAAACCTATTAGGATCAAGCTATAAATGGCGCAAATTCCATTCCTTCACCGGATAAGGGTTGGTTGGGCGGATTGCGATCCGGCCTTGATTGCTTATACCGGACGTCTGCCATGCTTTGCTCTTGAAGCGATTGATGCCTGGTGGGAGGAGCATATCGGTTTTGACTGGTACCGGCTCAATATTGACCGGAATGTTGGAACGCCGTTTGTTCATCTTGATCTGGATTTTCTGTCTCCAGTGACCCCCAGGCATCCGCTTGACTGTGAAGTCAGGCTCCGCAAACTGGGGGAGAGTTCTATTACGTTTCAGGTTATTGGTCGCCAGGATGGCGTTGAGTGTTTCTCCGGAAGTTTCGTCAGTGTCTTCGTGGTTGCCGATAAGTTTACGTCTCAGTCGGCACCTCCTGACATTCGATCAATTATCGAGCCGCTGATTATCGATGGATAACCGCCTGATGGGGTTGTAATAGATCTTGAAGCGCTTGAAATATAATGCATACTCAAAATAACAATGCATTATGGTGCCCTGCTGAATGAAGAATGAAATCGTAACTTTTGGCGGTAAAGTTTCGCCCGGTGAAAAAGAGATCTCCCTGGATCAGGGACAAGCTAACGGTTCTTTTTTGGACCTTGTTGGCGAACGGGTGCGGGCAGCACGGGCCCGCAAAAATATATCCCGTAAAGCACTCTCTGAAATATCCGGTGTGTCGCAGCGTTATCTGGCGCAGCTAGAGACGGGCTCGGGTAATATCTCCATTATTCTGCTTAGAAGGGTTGCAGATGCCCTCGATTATAAAATCGAATGGCTGGTCGGTGAAGAGGATCCTTATTCCTCAAAACTCCTGTCCATCATCTCTCTCTATAAACAGGCAACCAATGAACAGCGGATGAAAGTCCTGGAAATACTGGATCCGGATCATCCGAACTTAAAAAGATCCAGGCGTATTGCTTTTATCGGGCTGAGAGGAGCCGGAAAATCCACGCTTGGCCGGTTGTCAGCAGAACAGATCGGCTTTCCGTTCTTGGAGCTTAACGAAGAGATCGAGCAGG